>CAMLHI010000158.1 GCA_946479705.1 uncultured Oxalobacteraceae bacterium | reverse complement strand
GGTCCGTTTGCATCGTTTTCATTGTGTCCATGAGCGTCCCTGGATAAAATTTTCCGTACTGCACTTTCCATATGGTTCGGAGTGATTCTCACAGAAAACATGCGGTGCAACAAGAATATTCGGAAAACTGTGGTCCGGACGTTGTTATGCCAACGAAAAAAGGCGCTCCGAGGAGCGCCTTTCCAGTTTGCCAGGCAGGCAAATTATTTGACGACAGCTTTTTTCAGCAATTCTTCGCGGAAGGCTTGCAGCTTGCGCTGCTGCAGCGATTCCTGCACTTGCTGTTTGACTTCTTCCAGCGGCGGGATCTTGGCGGCGCGGGTGTCTTCCAGCTTGATGATGTGGTAGCCGAACTGCGACTTGACCGGGGTGTCGGTGATGGCGCCCTTGTTCAGTGCAACCATGGCCTTGGAGAATTCAGGCACGTAGGAGGCTGGGCTTGCCCAGTCCAGGTCGCCGCCATTGGCTGCCGAACCGTCCTTCGACGAGGCCTTGGCCAGGTCTTCGAACTTGGCGCCGCCCTTGAGCTTGGCGATGATGGCCTTGGCTTCTTCCTCGGTCGGCACCAGGATGTGGCGGGCGTGGTATTCCTTGTCGCCCACGGTGGACTTGTACTTGTCGTACTCGGCCTTGATGTCGGCATCCTTGACCGGGTTCTTCTTCACGTAGTCGGCCAGCATCGCGTTGATGATGATGCTTTGACGGGCGTTTTCCAGCGCCGATTTGACTTCAGGGCGGGTACCGAAACCCTGCTTGTCGGCTTCCTGGATCAGCACTTCGCGGGCGATCAAGTCTTTCTTGATGGCGTCGCGCAGTTGCGGGGAATCGGTCTGCTTGCCTTGGGCAACGACTTGCTTGACGACTTGATCGACCTTGGCGGTAGGGATACCCTTGCCGTTGACGGTGGCAACGTTTTGCGCAAACACGGGCGCGGCAACAATGGCGGTCATGGCAAGCAAGATACGGGCAGGCTTCAACATCATGTATGTGGTCCTATAAAATTACGAAAAGTCCGCGCATGGCAGGCAGTACGCAGTGTCGAACTGGCAAACTATATAACAATAACCTATTCGGGCGTTTCGACCAACCGGCGCACGACTGCGCCGGCGGGCTCCATGGCTTACTGGACTTTGGCTTTCTTCAGCAATTCTTCCTGGTAGGCTTGCAGCTTCTTCTGCTGCAGCGCTTCGGCCACTTGCGGCTTGACTTCTTCCAGGGCTGGCAGCTTGGCGGCGCGGGTGTCGTCGAGCTTGATCACGTGCCAGCCGTTCGGGGTCTGGACCGGGTTCTCGGTGACCTGGCCTTTTTGCAGGCCGACGAAGGCGTCGCTGAACGGTTTCGGGAACGAGGACGGGGCAGCCCAGTCCAGGTCGCCGCCGTTGGCCGCGGTGCCGGAATCCTTGGAGGTCTTGGCCAGGTCTTCGAACTTGGCGCCGCCCTTGATCTTGGCGATCACGGCCTTGGCATCGGCTTCGGTCTCGAGCAGGATGTGGCGCACGTGGTATTCCTTGTCGCCGGCTTCGGCCTTGAAGCGGTCGTACTCGGCCTTGACATCCTCATCCTTGACGGGGTGTTTGCTCAGGTAGTCGCGCATCAGGGCGTTGACGACGATGGTCTGGCGCGCGTTGTCGATCTGCTGCTTGACGGTGGCGTCCTTGTCGAAATTGTGCTTGACCGCTTCCTGCATCAGCACTTCGCGGGCGATCAGGTCTTTCTTGACCATTTCGCGCAGTTGCGGCGAATCCGGTTGCTGGCCCTGGGCCACGACCTGCTTGACGATCGCGTCGGCGCGCGACGATGGAATGGCCTTGCCGTTGACCACGGCGATATTCTGCGCGAAGGCAGGCGATGCGGCAACGGCGATCAGTGCGAGCAGCAGACGGGCTGGCTTAAAAGTCATTATGTATTCCTGATTGGGGAGTTACTTGGACAAGATTGGATGAGTTCTTTTTTACTGTTTTTCTTTGCGTTGCGATTGTCCGATAGATTTCTTAAAGCACTCTGAATCCAGGGCGGCGCTCACGCTTCGGACGGTGCCAAGGCGGTGATGGCCAGCGCATGAATTTCATTGCGCATCATATCGTGCACGGAATCATACACGAGTCGATGTCGCATGACGAGTTTGAGCCCGTCGAACCTGCTCGAGACGATGCGGATGCGGTAGTGCCCGCCGCCGGAAGCGGCACCGGCGTGGCCGGCATGCAGGGCCGAATCGTCGACCAGCTCCAGCTCGGACGGGGCCAGCGCGGCGCTGACGGCGGCGCGGATGCGTTCCATCCGGGTATCGCCGCTCATGCCTGCTCCTCTTCGATGTACTTGGCCAGGAACAGGGTCTGCACCACGATGAAGGCGAACACGATGCCGGTGATGCCGAAGGCCTTGAAGCTGACCCAGGCGCTGGTATTGCCCTTGAAGATAATGAAGGCCACCGCCAGGTTCAGCAGCCCCAGCACGGCGAAAAACACCATCCAGGACAGGCCGACCTTGTCCCAGACCGGCTCGGGCAGCTTGAGCTGTGCCTGCATGGCCTGGCGCACCAGGTTCTTCCTGAAGCCGTACTGGGCAATGGCCATGGCCAGCGCGAACACCCAGTAGATGATGGTCGGCTTCCATTTGATGAAGGTATCGTCGTGGAAGTAGACGGTCAGCCCGCCGAACACGGTGATGATGATGGCCGACACCCACAGCATGCCGTCGACCTTGCGGCCCTTGAGCTTGACGTAGCTGATCTGCACGATGGTGGCGACGATGGCCACCACCGTGGCCAGCATCACCGGGGCCTGGTCGGCCGCGATGCCGCCGCTGGCGACGATGCCGCCGAGGTAGGAAGTGGCCAGCGCCAGTGAGGCGGCCTGATGGGCATCGGCGAACTTGAAGACGCCGAAGAACAGCAGGATGGGGAAGAAGTCGAACAGAAATTTCATGGGTGGTGTCAGGTTGGATCGAAACGCAGCGAGGCCGAATTGATGCAATAGCGCAGGCCGGTGGGCGGCGGGCCGTCGGGAAAGACGTGGCCCAGGTGGGCGTCGCAGACCGCGCAGATGATCTCGGTGCGCAGCATACCATGGCTGCGGTCGGTCTTTTCAATCACATTGGCCGGGTCGAGCGCCTTGAAATAGCTGGGCCAGCCGCAGCCGGAATCGAACTTGGCGTCCGAGGCGAACAGCGGCGTGTTGCAGCATACGCAGGTGTAGATGCCGTGCTCGTGGTGGTCCCAGTACTTGCCGGTGAAGGCGCGCTCGGTGGCGGCGTGGCGCGTGACCTGGTATTGCATGGCGTCGAGCATGGCGCGCCATTGCTCGTCGGTCTTGACTACTTTGTGCTCGTTGTCGGCGTGGTCGGTCATGGCGGTGTGTGTTGGCAAATTAAGAGGAGCAGCTTACCTCAAGATGGCTGGCCCAGTCGGGCGGCAGGGCGGCGTAGTGTTCCATGCCGGGCTGTTCGTCGAAGGGGTGTTCCAGCAGTTCCAGCAAGCGCGCCACCTCGGAAAAGTCCTTATTTTGCGCCTTTTCGATGGCGACCTGCGCCATGTAGTTGCGCAGCACGTATTTCGGATTGACGCGGTCCATGGCGGCCTTGCGCTCGGCCGCCGGGCGCGCTTCCAGCGCCAGCCGGGCCGCGTAGTCCGCCGCCCAGGCGTCGTAGGCCTCGCGCTCGATGAACTGGTCGCGCAGGGTGGCGTCGCCGCCGAAGTTGGCCAGGCGCCGGAAGAACTGGGTGAAGTCGACATGGTTCTGCTGCATCAGCGCGAACATGCTGTCGAACAGGGCGCTGTCGGTCTCCTGCACGGTGCCCAGGCCGAGCTTGGCGTGCAGCAGCGCATCCATCTCGCGGGCAAATTCCGGCTGGTACACGGCCAGCGCGTCTTGCGCGTCCTCGACCGTGCCGATCAGCGGCAGCAGGGCCTGGCCCAGGGCGTAGCAGTTCCAGTGGCCGATCTGCGGCTGGTTGGCATAGGAATAGCGCCCTTGCTGGTCGGTATGGTTGCAGATGTGCTGGGCGTCGAAGGCTTCCATGAAGCCGAAGGGGCCGTAGTCGAGCGTCAGGCCGAGGATGGACATATTGTCGCTGTTCATCACCCCGTGCATGAAGCCCACCGCCTGCCACTGGGCGATCATGCGCGCGGTGCGGCGCGTCACTTCGGCCAGCAGCGCCTGGTAGGGATTGGCGTCATCGGCCAGCTCCGGATAGAACCGGCCGATGACGTAGTCGGCCAGCACGCGCAGTTCTTCCGGCTTGTCGCGGTAGAACCAGTGCTCGAAGGAACCGAAACGCACGAAGCTGGGCGCGACCCGCGTCACCACCGCGCTGGTTTCGACCGTTTCGCGCATCACGCCCTGGTCGGAACCGGTCACCGTCAGCGCGCGGGTAGTCGGAATGCCGAGCGCGGCCATCGCTTCGGAACACAGGAATTCGCGGATCGAGGAGCGCAGCACGGCGCGCCCGTCGCCCATGCGCGAGTAGGGCGTGCGGCCGGCGCCCTTGAGCTGCAATTCCTGCGGCCCGTCCGCTGGGGCCAGCTCGCCCAGCAGGATGGCGCGGCCGTCGCCCAGTTGCCCGGCCCACACGCCGAACTGGTGCCCGGAATACACGGCCGCCAGCGGCTTGGAGCGCTCGGCGGTCCGGTTGCCGGTGAACAAAGCGACATAGTCCTCGCGCGCCAATAATGCCGGGTCCAAGCCCAGCAGGCGCGCCGTGGCGGCGCTGGCCGCCACAAAATACGGCGCCGGCAGGGGCGTCGGCATCAGGCGGGTGTAGAAGGCGGGCGGCAAGTCGCTGAAGGAATTGTCGAAGGGCAGGGTGGCAGCGTCGATGGCGGTTCCAGTGGGGCAAAAAGAGCCGCCATTTTAGCGCAGGCGCCCTGGGGCCGCCGCCCCTGCGCCAGCTGGTGCGCCGCAGCATCCTGTTCTGTTGACTTATTTGCCACTTTGGTCCGACACTGGGGCCACTACCTCCAAGGAGTTGTCATGTCGTATACGAGCAGTCCCGTGATGGGACAAATGATGGACCAGCCGCTGCTAATCTCCAGCATCATCGAGTTCGCCGCGCGCCATTACGGCCATGTCGAGATCGTTTCGCGCCGGGTCGAGGGCGATCTGCACCGCTACACCTACCGCGACTGCCACCGGCGCGCGCGCCAGCTGGCCAAAACCCTGGCCGGACTGGGCGTGGCCATGGGCGAGCGGGTCGCCACCCTGGCCTGGAACGGCTACCGCCACATGGAGCTGTACTACGCCGTGTCCGGTTCGGGTGCGGTGCTGCATACCATCAACCCGCGCCTGCACCCGGACCAGCTGGCCTATATCGTCAACCATGCCGAGGACCAGTACCTGTTCTTCGACCTGAGCTTCCTGCCCCTGGTCGAGGCGCTGGCGCCGCATTGCCCCGGCGTCAAAGGCTTCGTGCTCATGAGCGACCGCGCCCGCATGCCGGCGCAGACCGGTATCGCCAGCCTGCTGTGCTACGAAGACCTGCTCGCCAGCAGCGACGACGATTACCGTTGGCCCGTGTTCGACGAAAGCGCCGCGGCCGCGCTGTGCTACACCTCCGGCACCACCGGCAACCC
>CAMLHI010000157.1 GCA_946479705.1 uncultured Oxalobacteraceae bacterium | reverse complement strand
CTGGCCAAGCGCAAGCTCGAACCGCTGCCGCCGATTCCGGAAAGCCAGACGCCGTGGCAGGAAATCTACCGCGCCACCGTGGGCCAGCTGGAAACCGGCGCCTGCATGGAGCCGGCCTTGAAGTTCCGTGGAGTGGCAGAAAAAATGCCGCGTCATAACCACTAAGCGCTAGTTCAGAGGTCGATGACGGAAATTGGCTGACCGGCGCGCGCGCAGTGCGCGGCCGGGCAGTGCCGTTCCAGAGGGGCGATCCGGCCACGGACGGTAAGTGCGACCGGGCGTTTAGCGGCGCCGGCACGGGATTTCCCCAAGGCGCTGTTGCCAACGGCATTTGCGCAGTTTCAGGAGCAGAGTTTGTAAAGTTAGTTCACCCCCCCCCTTCGAGGGCCCGGCCCTCGATCAAAATAATGGAGACACGACATGAAAAAATTGTTGACTGCGGCTGCGGCCGCCGTTCTGATGGCTTTCGTCAGCGGCCCTGCCGCCGCGGATGCGAAGAACCCCAAGATCGGCTTTTCGATCGATGACTTGCGCCTCGAACGCTGGGCCAAGGACCGGGATTACTTTACCGCCGCGGCCGAGCAACTCGGCGGCAAGGTGTTCGTGCAATCGGCCGACGCCAGCGAGCAGCGCCAGATCGCCCAGATTGAAAACCTGATCTCGCGCGGTGTGGACGTGCTGGTGATCGTGCCCTTCAATGCAACCGTACTCAACAACGCTATTCGTGAAGCCAAGAAAGCCAAGATCAAGGTGCTCTCCTACGACCGCCTGATCATGAACGCCGATGTCGACGCCTATATCTCCTTCGACAATATGCTGGTCGGCGAGTTGCAGGCCTCCAGTTTGGTGAAACTCAAGCCGAAGGGGAATTACTACCTGCTGGGCGGCGCACCGACCGATAACAACGCCAAGATGCTGCGCGACGGCCAGCTGAAAGTCTTGCAGCCTTTGATCGACAAGGGCGACATCAAGGTGGTCGGCAGTCAGTGGGTCAAGGAGTGGAGCCCGGCCGAAGCGATGTCCATCGTGGAAAATGCCCTGACCGCCAACGGCAACAAGATCGACGCCGTGCTCGCCTCGAATGACGGCACCGCCGGCGGCGCCATCCAGGCGCTCGCTTCGCAAAAGCTGGCCGGCAAGGTGGTGGTGTCCGGCCAGGATGCCGACCTGGCCGCGGTCAAGCGGGTGGCCGCCGGCACCCAGGCCATGACGGTGTACAAGCCGCTCAAGCTGATCGCCACCGAAGCGGCCAAGCTGGCCGTGCAGCTGGTGCGCAATGAAAAACCCGCCTTCAACGGCACTTACGACAATCACTTCAAGAAGGTCGACACCCTGCTGCTCAAGCCGATTCCGCTGACCAAGGGCAATCTCGACGTGCTCGTCAAGGACGGCTTCTATACCAAGGCGCAGATCGGCATGTAATCGCCTGGAAGTGCGCGCGGCCGGCGAGCTTTTGGCGCGCACACACCCAGGGCACAGGAGGCGTTCAGATGTCCGAGTCAGAGGTAGAGTATTTGATGGAAATGCGCGGCATCGTCAAGCATTTTGGCGGTGTCGCGGCACTTAACGGGATCGACCTGAAGATCAGGGCCGGCGAGTGCGTCGGTTTGTGCGGCGAGAATGGCGCCGGCAAGTCGACCTTGATGAAGGTGCTGTCGGCGGTCTATCCGCACGGCACCTGGGACGGGGAAATCCGGTGGCGCGGCCATCCCCTGCGGGCGCAGTCGATCCGCGATACCGAGGCGGCCGGGATCATCATCATCCACCAGGAATTGATGCTGGTGCCCGAGCTGTCGGTGGCCGAGAATATTTTTCTCGGCAACGAGATCACCCTGCCCGGCGGGCGCATGGATTACAACGCCATGAACCGCAGGGCCGAGGAGCTGCTGGCCGAGCTGAAGCTGCCGGATGTGAACGTGGTGCTGCCGGTGATGAATTACGGCGGCGGCCACCAGCAACTGATCGAAATCGCCAAGGCGCTCAACAAGAACGCCAAGCTCTTGATTCTCGACGAGCCTTCGTCCTCGCTGACGGCGTCGGAAATTGCCGTGCTGCTCGACATCGTGCGCGCCCTGAAAGCCAAGGGCGTCGCCTGCGTGTATATCTCGCACAAGCTCGATGAAGTCGAAGCCGTGTGCGACACCATCGCCGTCATCCGCGACGGCAAGCACATCGCCACCACCCCGATGGCCGAGATGAATGTCGACCGCATCATCGCCCAGATGGTCGGGCGCGAGATGAACCAGCTCTATCCCAAGCAAGACCACGCGCTCGGCGAGGTGGTGTTCGAAGCGCGCAACGTGACCTGCTACGACATCGACAAGCCCGAACGCAAGCGGGTCGACAATGTCTCGTTCGAACTGCGCGCCGGGGAAATCCTCGGTATCGCGGGGCTGGTCGGGGCAGGGCGCACCGAGCTGGTGACGGCCATTTTCGGGTCCTACCCGGGCCGCTACGACGCCCAGGTGCTGATCAAGGACATGCCGATCGATACCAGCACGCCGCAGCGCGCCATCCGCGCCGGGCTGGCCCTGGTGCCGGAAGACCGCAAGCAGCACGGCATCGTGCGCGACCTGTCGGTGGGGCACAACATCACCCTGTCGGTGCTGGAGCAGTTTTCCAGGCTCACGCGCATCGATGGCGAGGCCGAGCTGGTCACCATCCGCGACGAGATCGCCCGCATGGGCTTGAAGACGGCCAGTCCCTTCCTGCCGATTACCGCGCTGTCCGGCGGCAACCAGCAAAAGGCGGTGCTGGCCAAGATGCTGCTCACGCGGCCCAAGGTCTTGATCCTCGACGAGCCCACGCGCGGGGTCGACGTGGGCGCCAAGTATGAAATCTACAAGCTCATGTTCGCGCTGGCCAAGCAGGGCATGGCCATCATCATGGTCTCGTCGGAACTGGCCGAAGTGCTGGGCATTTCCGACCGGGTGCTGGTGATGGGCGAAGGCCAGCTGCGCGGCAATTTCATTAACGAAAATCTCAGCCAGGAAACCCTGCTGGCCGCCGCCCTGGGGCAGAGCGAGACGGCGCACTGAGAGGCGGAAAGTCTTTCGGGCACTGCTTGGGCGCGCCCGAAAGACTCTCAGCCTCTGACACCACCATTACCGGATTGGTCATGAATACAAACACTATCAAACAGCTGTTCACGCAATACAAGATCCTCGCGCTCCTGCTGGCCATTGCCGTTATCTGGGCCTTCTTCAGCTGGAAGACCGAGGGCGGCTTCGTTTCGCCGCGCAACCTGTCGAACCTGATGCGCCAGATGTCCATCACCGGCATGCTGGCCTGCGGCATGGCCTTTGTCATTATTGCCGGCGAGATCGACCTGTCGGTCGGCTCGCTGCTGGGCCTGCTGGGCGGGATTGCCGCGGTGGCCGATGTCAGCCACCAATTGCCCTTGCCGCTGAATATCGCGCTGGTGCTGGCCTGCGGGCTGGTGCTGGGCCTGTTCAATGGCTACCTGACCGCCTATGTGGGGATTCCCTCCTTCATTGTCGGCCTGGGCGGCATGCTGGCTTATCGCGGCGCGGTGCTGGGCATTACCGGCGGCGCCACGGTGGCGCCGGTGTCGGACCCGATGCAGGCGCTGGGGCAGGGCTATCTGTCGGTCCAGCTCGGCATCGTGCTGGGCCTGGCGCTGGTGGGGCTGGCGGCCCTGCTGATCTGGCGCCAGCGCGCCGGGCGCGCCCATCACGGCCTGCCGCTGGCCCCACCCTGGCGCGAAGGCGTGCGCCTGGGCGTGGTGGCGGCGGTCGTGTACGCCTTCGTGATGACCATGAACAGCTACGAAGGCATCCCGCTGCCGGTGCTGCTGGTGCTGGCCTTGCTGGGGATATTTTCCTATGTGGCCACCCAGACCGTGTTCGGGCGGCGCATTTACGCGGTCGGCAGCAATATGGAAGCGACCCGGCTGTCCGGCGTGAACGTCCGCGCGGTCAAGATGTGGATTTTCGGCATCATGGGACTGATGTGCGCGCTCGCCGGGCTGATCAATACCGCGCGGCTGGCGGCGGGTTCGCCCTCGGCCGGCACCTCGGGCGAGCTCGATGCGATTGCCGCCTGCTTCATCGGTGGCACCTCGATGCGCGGCGGGTCGGGCACGGTCTACGGCGCCCTGATCGGTGCGCTGGTGATGGCCAGCCTGGACAACGGCATGTCGATGCTCGACGTGGACACTTACTGGCAAATGATCGTCAAGGGTTTCATCCTGACCCTGGCGGTGTGGGTGGACGTGGCCACGCGGGCCAGCCGGCGCTAACCGGGGCAGGCCACCGAATTAAATTCGGCCCCGCCCACCCGCGGGGTCAGTGCCCCCATTGTTACATCAGCTCGCTGAAGGGTGGTTCCCCCACGAAGGAGGCGAGATGGCTGAAGCCGGGCTCATGCATCAATGGGAGCACTGACCCCGGAGGGGCGGATTATGTTTTGCTGGGCTCGCTTTTGGCGGCGATGGCCGGCGTCAGTGCGCGGACGGACGCAGCGGCCGGCGCGGGATGGCTTCGACGCTGTAGAACTCGTTGAACAGCGCCCAGGCACTTACCCAGCGCGCCGCTAATACTTTTTCCTGGCGGGTCTGGGCGTTCAGAAACCGGTCGATGGCGGCGGATAAGCGCATCTTGGCGTAGGGCAAGCGACTATGCATGGCGCATCCAGAGGGACGGGAATGTTCTGGATTATAGAGCGTTATGGTAATTGATTGTAACTAAGATGCAATTTTATTATGCCGTGTGCATGCTATGGCTCGCCGTTTGCGGCCTGGATGAGACAGCCTGAGAGCTTGTCGAAGTGCTGCAGGGCCGCTGCGGTGAGCTCGATGCGCTTGCGCCGCGTGTCGTCGGTATCGCTGAGCTGGATCCAGCCTTTTTCGCGCATCGATTTCAGGCGGGCGTGCACGGTGGCGGGGGCGCCGAACTCGGCTTTCGCCATCATGTCGCGCACCGACAAGCGGTCGTGGTCGGTGGCGCGCGCCACCAGGCCCAGGATGCGTTCTTCCAGCGGATCGAGCGGCGGAAGCGAGGGCAGGCCGCGCAGGGCCTCGGCCAGTTGCAGGAAACGCATATAGATGTCGGCCGGGCGGCTTGGTTTTCTCATCTACTGATATTTACAATTGATTCAGCTGAATTGGTGTGGATGACGCTTATAATAAGTTTCATAAAAGCATCCTCAAACATTTTACACTGAGGCCGCAATGGGGCAGTTCCAATTGAATTTCCTGATGACGGCGGCCACCGTGCTACTGTTTTCGGCCATGCTCGTCCTCAATGACGCCTTGTTTCTCGCCCTGGAATTCGAGCCGGGCATCAATTGGATTTACTTGCCTGCAGGCATGCGTCTGCTGTGCACCTTGCTGTTCGGCGGCGCCGGCGCCGTCGGGCTGCTGATCGTGTCTTGGCTGATGTGCTTTCTGGTATTTTTTCCGGACGATTCGGTGCGCGCATTTGTCGGCGGCATCGTTGCCGCCGCTGCGCCCTATCTGGTCTATCTGGCGGCGCGCCACCTGTACGGCCTGCAGTCCTCGCTGGCCAACCTGACCCCGCGCCGCCTGATGGCTTGCGTGCTCGCCTATTCGCTGGCCAGTCCCTTGCTGCACCATCTCTGGTTCTGGCTGCA
>CAMLHI010000156.1 GCA_946479705.1 uncultured Oxalobacteraceae bacterium | reverse complement strand
TTGCCGTCATAGCCCATGCGCACGGTTTTCAGGATGCCGGGCAGCAGCTCGTCGGCGATGGCGTCGATGTCGGCTTGCGCAGCGATCACCTGGTGCGGGGCCGGCGCCACGCCCGACTTGGGCGCGCACTCGACAAAGAAACGCTTTTCGGCAATGCGGTCCTGGGCCACCGACACGCCATGCGCGCCGGGCGCCACGACGACCTGGTGCGCCAGGCGTTCCAGGCTGCCGGCGGGCACGTTCTCGAATTCGGTGGTGACGGCGGCGCACTGGGCGGCCAGCGCATCGAGACCGGCGGCATCTTCGTAACCGGCATTGACCAGGCGCTGGGCCACCTGCCCGGCCGGGCAATCGGCGGCCGGTTCCAGCACCGCCACCTGGTAGCCCATGCTTTGCGCGGCCTGGGCGAACATGCGGCCGAGCTGGCCACCGCCCATCACGCCCAGCCAGGCGGACGGGTTGGCGGCGGGTAAGACGAACTTCGGAGTACTCATCTTAAACAGGCAGGCTCATGGCTTTGGCGGCGGCGGTCTGCTGGACGCGGAAGGCTTCCAGCTGGGCCGCGAGGGCGTCGTCGGTGGCGGCCAGCATGGCCACGGCGGTCAAGGCTGCATTGGCCGCGCCCGCTTCACCGATGGCGAAGGTGCACACCGGCACGCCCTTGGGCATTTGCACGATGGACAGCAGCGAATCTTCGCCACGCAGGTACTTGGACGGCACCGGCACGCCCAGCACCGGGACGATGGTCTTGGCCGCCACCATGCCGGGCAGGTGGGCGGCGCCGCCGGCGCCGGCGATGATGGCGCGCAAGCCGCGCGCGCGGGCGCTGCTGGCGTAGGCAAACATTTCATCGGGCATGCGGTGGGCCGAGACGACTTGCGCCTCGAAGGGCACGCCGAACTGCTTGAGGATGTCGACCGCGTTTTTCATCACGTCCCAGTCGGAACTGGAACCCATGATGACGCCGACCAGCGGTTTGCTCTGCTCCGTCATCTCAGACCTTCACCTTCTCGCCAGTGAGGCGTTCGATGGCTTCGAAATACTTGGCCTGGGTCTTGTCGATGACGTCTTGCGGCAGGGCCGGCGCGGGCGCGGTCTTGTTCCAGGAAGTGATGGTTTCCAGGTAATCGCGCACGAACTGCTTGTCGAACGAGGGCGGCGACATGCCGGGTGCATAGGAGTCGGCCGGCCAGAAGCGCGAGGAATCGGCGGTCAGCACTTCATCCATCAGGTGCAGCACATTGTGCTCGTCCAGGCCGAATTCGAACTTGGTGTCGGCGATGATGATGCCGCGGGTGGCGGCGTAGTCGGCCGCGGTGGTGTACAGGGCGATGCTGACGGCGCGGATCCGGGCGGCCAGCTCGGCGCCGATGCGCTGTTCCATGTCGGCAAAGCTGATGTTTTCATCGTGCTCGCCCAGCTCGGCCTTGGCGGCCGGGGTGAAGATCGGCTCGGCCAGCTTGTCGGCCTGGCGCAGGCCGGCCGGCAGGGCCACGCCGCAAATGCTGCCGCTGGCCTGGTAATCCTTCCAGCCCGAACCGATGATGTAGCCGCGCACCACCGCCTCGACCATGATGGGCTTCAAGCGCTTGGCCACCACGGCACGGCCCTTGACCTGCTCGACCTCATCGGGCGCGACCACCGATTCCGGCGCCACCCCGGTCAGGTGGTTGGGCACGATGTGGCCGAGCTTCTCGAACCAGAAGTCGCTCATCTGGTTGAGCACCATGCCCTTGCCGGGAATGGGCTCGTTCATCACCACGTCGAAGGCGGACAGGCGGTCGGAGGTGACAATCAGGATCTTGTCCTCGCCAACGGCGTAATTGTCGCGGACTTTGCCGTGGCCCAGCAGCGGCAGGGAGCGGATGGAGGATTGGTAAAGGCTGTTCATGGAGGAATTGTTTTGAGAAAGCGAAAACCGGCGGGAAGGAAAACCTCGCCCGCCGGTCGAGAGAGTCGGGCTGCGGGCAGCCCGGTCAAACCAGTATTTTACTTCACAAGCTGGGCCAGCTCGCCGGCCTTGTAGCGCTCTGCCATCTTTTCCAGCGGAATCGGCTTGATGCGCGCGGCCTGTCCTTCGCAGCCGAAGGCCAGGAAACGCGCCTTGCAAATGTCTTCGGCGGCGGCACGGGCCGGCTTGAGGAAGTCGCGCGGATCGAATTTCGTTGGATTTTCAAACAGGTATTTACGGGTCGCCGCCGTCATGGCCAGACGAATATCGGTGTCGATATTGATCTTGCGAACACCGTGACGGATGCCTTCCTGGATTTCCTCGACCGGCACGCCATAGGTTTCCTTCATGTCGCCGCCGAACTGGCGGATGATGGCCAGCAGTTCTTGCGGCACCGACGAGGAACCGTGCATCACCAGGTGGGTGTTGGGGATGCGCGCGTGGATTTCCTTGATGCGGTCGATGGCGAGGATGTCGCCGGTCGGCTTGCGGGTGAACTTGTAGGCGCCGTGCGAGGTGCCGATGGCGATGGCCAGGGCGTCGCACTGGGTGCGCTGGACGAAGTCGGCGGCCTGGGCCACGTCGGTGAGCAGCTGCTCGCGCGTCATGGCGCCGTCGGCGCCGTGGCCGTCTTCCTTGTCGCCCTGCATGGTTTCCAGCGAACCGAGCACGCCCAGTTCGGCTTCCACCGTCACGCCGATGGCGTGGGCGAACTTGACCACTTCGCGCGAGACCTCGACGTTGTAGTCGTACGAGGCCACGCTCTTGCCGTCGGCTTCGAGCGAACCGTCCATCATCACCGAAGTGAAGCCGGAACGGATGGCGGCCATGCACACGGCCGGGGATTGCCCGTGGTCCTGGTGCATGACGACGGGAATGTGCGGATAGGCTTCCACCGCGGCATCGATCAGGTGGCGCAGGAAGGCTTCGCCGGCATACTTGCGCGCGCCCGCGGACGCTTGCATGATCACCGGGGAACCGACCGCGTCGGCGGCGGCCATGATGGCTTGCACCTGCTCGAGGTTGTTGACGTTAAATGCAGGCAGACCGTAGCCGTATTCGGCGGCATGGTCCAGCAGTTGACGCATGGATACGAGGGACATGGCAATACTCCAAACAATAGAAAAACCAGTCGGCCGCCGGCGCGCGCGGGTGTGCTGCAACGATGAAACGGCCACGGCCGCAGCGGGGATGTCCCGCCGCCGCCGTCGAGAAGGACTGGGTGCCGTCGCGCACGGCGCGGTCGGCAAGCTGCCCTTCCCTTTTATTCTATGCTAAGGACGAGCGGGAAACCGTAGCGGGCAGGTTTCCCACTCTCCTGTCAGTCGAATTCGCCGACGCGGACGATTTTCAGCGCATTGGTACCGCCCACCTGGCCCATCGGCTCGCCCCAGGTGACGACGATCATGTCACCCTTTTTGACGATTCCTTTGGCGACCATCAAATCCTCTGCTTGTTTCAGCACAGCACTGCTATCGCCCGTTTGCAGCAGGTGATAGGCGCGCACATTGCGATACAGCGATACTTTACGCTGAGTCGAGACCATTGGGGTGAGCGCGTAAATCGGCGTGTCGACCCGGTGGCGGCTCATCCACAGTGCGGTCGAGCCGGATTCGGTCAGCGCCACGATGGCCTTGACGCGCAGGTGATGCGCGGTGAACAAGGTGCCGTAGGCAATCGACTGGTCGATGCGGGTGAAGCGCACGTTGAGGAAGTCGGCGTCGAGCTTGTTGTACTCGCTCTGCTCGGCTTCCACGCAAATGGCGGCCATCATTTCGACGGTCTCGATCGGGTACTTGCCCGAAGCGGTCTCGGCCGAGGTCATCACGGCGTCGGTGCCGTCCAGCACGGCGTTGGCCACGTCCGACACTTCGGCGCGGGTCGGCACGGCATTGACGATCATCGATTCCATCATCTGGGTGGCGGTGATGGCCAGCTTGTTCGATTCGCGCGCCATGCGGATCATGCGCTTCTGCAAGGCCGGCACGGCCGCATTGCCCACTTCCACGGCCAGGTCGCCACGGGCAACCATGATGCCGTCGGAGGCGTCGAGGATTTCCTGCAGCACAGGAATGGCTTCGGCCCGCTCGATCTTGGCGATCATCATCGGCTTGTGGTGGAAAGGCTCGCCGGCGATATTGGCCAGCTGGCGCGCCATTTCCATATCGGTCGCGCTTTTCGGGAAGGAAATGGCCAGGTATTCGGCCTGGAAGCTCATCGCCGTCTTGATGTCTTCCATGTCCTTGGCGGTCAGGGCCGGCGCGGTCAGGCCGCCGCCCTGGCGGTTGATGCCCTTGTTGTTGGACAGTTCGCCGCCGATCTTGGTCACGGTGTGGATTTCGCTGCCCACCACGCGCTCGACGATCAGCACGATCAAGCCATCGTTCAGGAGCAGCTTGTCGCCCGGACGCACATCCTTGGGCAGGGCCTTGTAGTCGAGGCCGACGCGGTCCTGGTTGCCCAGTTCGCCGTTCTCGCCCCACTTGGAGTCCAGGATGAACTTGTCGCCGTTCTCCAGGAAGATCTTGCCTTCTTCAAATTTGCCAACGCGGATTTTAGGGCCCTGCATGTCGGCCATGATCGCCACTTCGCGTCCGCATTCCGCCGCGGCACGGCGCACCAGGGCGGCACGGTCGATGTGGTCCTGCGCCTTGCCGTGCGAGAAATTGAGACGGACAACGTCGACGCCCGCGCGGATCATGCGGACGAGAATATCGAAATCGGTCGATGCCGGCCCGATGGTTGCGACGATCTTGGTACCACGAAACATAGCTATCCTTGACTTGAAGTAAAAGCGCAGCCCGACGGCTGCGCTGTGGATTACTGGGAGCTGCGTTGCAGCAGGATTTCAACTGCAGGCAGGGTTTTGCCTTCGAGGAACTCCAGGAAGGCGCCGCCACCGGTGGAGATGTACCCGATTTTGTCGGTAATCGCGTATTTCGCAATCGCCGCCAGCGTGTCGCCGCCGCCCGCGATGGAAAACGCCTTGGAATTGGCGATCGCCAGGGCCAAGGTTTTGGTTCCCTCACCGAATTGATCGAACTCGAACACGCCCACCGGGCCGTTCCAGACGATGGTGCCGGCGGCGGCGATCTGCCCTGCCAGCGTTGCGGCCGTTTTCGGGCCGATATCGAGAATCATGTCGTCGTCGGCCACATCGGCGACATCCTTGACGGTCGCCACCGCGGTCGGCGCAAATTCCTTGGCGCAGACCACGTCCACCGGAATCGGCACCTGGGCGCCGCGCGCGGCCATCATGTCGATAATGGCCTTGGCTTCGCCAACCAGCTCGGCTTCCACCAGCGACTTGCCGATGTTCAGGCCGACCGCCTTCATGAAGGTGTTGGCGATGCCGCCGCCGACGATGAGGTTGTCGACCTTGTCGGCCAGTGCTTTCAAAATGGACAGCTTGGACGAGACCTTCGAGCCGGCCACGATGGCCAGCAGCGGACGCTGGGGTGCGCCCAGGGCTTTGCCCAAGGCATCGAGTTCGGCCGCCAGCAGCGGCCCGGCGCACACGATGGGCGCGAACTTGGCAATGCCGTGGGTGGTCGCTTCGGCGCGGTGCGCGGTACCGAAGGCGTCGTTGACGTAGATGTCGCACAGCTTGGCCATCTTCTGGGCCAGTTCATCGCTGTTTTTCTTTTCGCCCTTGTTCACGCGGCAGTTTTCCAGCAGCACGATCTG
>CAMLHI010000155.1 GCA_946479705.1 uncultured Oxalobacteraceae bacterium | reverse complement strand
GAAGGATTGCGGGGTGTCGGCCAGCAGGCTTTCGGAATGGATGATGCCTTCGTCGAGCGCCATCGCATACAGGAAGGGCTTGAGGGTCGAACCGGGCGAGCGGATGCCGCGCACCATGTCGACGTGGCTGAAGCGGCGCGCGTCGCTGAAGTCGGCCGAGCCGGCGTAGGCCAGCACTTCCATGCTCTTGCTGTCCATGACCATGGCGGCCATCGAGACGAAGCGCGGCAGCTGGCCGACCCGGTCGGCCAGCATGCGTTCGAGCGTAACCTGCATGTCGCGGTCGATGGTCGAGCGTACCACCGTGGGCCTGGCGCCGCGGCGCGCGCCCTGGTGCAGGCGCTCGGCCGCCAGCGGCGCCAGCCAGGCCATGCGCGGCGGATTGGCGCCCACCGTTTCGATCATCGCGTCCTCCACCTCGGCGCGGCTCCAGTGTTTGAGTTCGGCCATGCGCCGCAAGACCTTGTCGCGCCATTGCTGCGCGAGTTGCGGATGGCGGTCCGGGCGCAGGCGCGAGGGCGCCTGCGGCAGCACCACCAGCAGGGCCGCTTCGGCCGGCGACAGGGCGGCGGCGCTCTTGCCCAGGTAGCTGCGGCTGGCCATTTCGACGCCTTCGACGATGCCGCCCATGGGCGCGTGGTTCAGGTAGAGGGTGAGGATCTCGCGCTTGGACAGGCGCAGTTCGAGCTGCAGGGCGCGCGCCACCTGGCGCAGCTTGCCGCCCACGCTGCGCGGCACAGGTTCGAGCGCGCGCGCCACCTGCATCGACAGGGTCGAGCCGCCCGAGACCACGTGCCCGTGCGCGGCCCATTGCCAGCCGGCGCGCAGCATGGCCAGCGGATTGATGCCGGGATGCCACCAGAACCAGCGGTCCTCGTAGGTGAGCAGGGCTTCCAGGTAGCGCGGCGAGACCTCGGCCGGCGTGACCGGCAGGCGCCAGACGCCGTCGCCGTCGGGCCAGCCGCGCAGCGGGGTGCCGTCGCGCGCGGTCACCACCATGCCGGGGGCGTCGCGCGGGATCGGCGGCGGCAGCAGCCGGTCGGCCAGCAGCAGGGCCGAGAGGGTCAGGGCCAGGCCGCCGCGCCAGGGATGGCGCCGCAGCCAGGCCAGCGCGCTATTTGGGGCCACGCGGGTCGGTCACCGTGATCGCCTCGGACGCGGCGCCGAATCCGCGGATATGCGGCCGGTACATGTCCTCGGCAAAGGTGCCGGGAACCTGGAAGCGGCCCGGCGTGACCACGCGCAGCATGTAGAACAGGTGCTTGACCTTGCGATCGAGCTTGAGGGCCGCCACGAAGCGGTCGTCGCGGTATTCCTTGTGCTTGATGGCGGCCGCCTCGGTGGCCTGGGCCAGGTTGACGCCGTCGACCGTGAACTCGCCAGCCTGCGGCCCGGCCGACAGGTTCTGGTTCTCCACTTCCAGGCCGGCCGGGATATGGTCGACCACGAGCGCATCCTCGATCGGCTCGGTGCTGCTGACCGCCAGGCGCACCAGCAGCATGTCGCCGACCTTGAGCGGTCCGCCTTTCCAGGGCTTGCCGTCGGTGCCGAACCACTGGCGCTTGACGGAGATCTTGTCGTCGCTCGGCGCCGGCGCCTTGAGCGGGAAGCCGCTGCTTTCGAGTTCCACCCACAACGGCGTGGTGCCCTTGTTCTCGACGGTGATGCTGCCCGCCACCGTGGCCGGGTCGAAGGAACGGATTTCGCTGTCCTTCGAGCTGGCCGCGACAACGGTGTCGCCGTTCTTGTACTGCGCCTTCCAGGCGTCGGTGCTGCTGCCGCCGGCCGCGCGCGCCGCCATGAATAGCGCGATGCGTTCCTGGGTCGAGTAGTAGTGCCGCTCGCCGAGACGCTCGGCCAGGTTGACGAGCATGGTTTCGCGCTGCGGATGCTCGATCTTGTGGCGCACCAGCAGGGCGTAGCTCATGGCCTGGTCGCGCACGTTGCTGCCGTAGTCGCCCAGCCAGTCCCACAGGGTGTCATGGTGGATGCCGTAGGGGCGGGTCATGGCGTCGGCGATGGCGACCTGGCTGCGCTTGGCGTCGCCCATCAGGGCCAGCGCGATGCCGAGGTGGACCAGCGGCAGCGGCGAACGGGCGCGGTCGCGGTACTGGTCGTGCAGCAGGCGCAGCGAGGCCAGCGAGGCTTTCTGTTCGCGCGCCAGCATGTAGCCGATGTGGGCCAGTTCGGCGAAGCGCTGGTGGCTATTGCGCAGCAGTTCATAGTCGCTGTAGTTATAGCGGCCGTTGGCATCGGCCTTGAGCGATGCGGGCAGGGCGGTGAACTGGTTGGCGGCACCGTTCAGGCGTTCCACCATCCAGGCCTGGGCGCGCTTGTTCATCGCTTCGGGCACGTTGAAGCCGGCGTCGCGCGCGTCCATCAGGAAACCGGTGACGTAGGGCGTGAGCCAACCTTCATAGCTGCCTTCGGTGGCGCTCCACAGGTGGTAGCCGCCGGCCGCGCCCTGCATGCCGGCGATGCGGCCAATGGCGCCTTCGATGAAGCGGGCGCGCTGCTCGCGGGTGCGCGGCTCCAGTCCGACCGCTTTCGCGCCGGCTTCGTCGATGAATACGTGCGGGTAGGCCGCGCTGGTAGTCTGTTCGAGGCAGCCGTAGGGGTAGTCGAGCAGGCCCTTGACG
Organism: uncultured Oxalobacteraceae bacterium; assembly: GCA_946479705.1. The sequence continues at coordinate 3,008 of CAMLHI010000155.1, read as the reverse complement.
ACGCTGCGCACATTGATGGGAGGCTTGTTCGACAAGGTCATGCCCAGCGTGGCCGAACCGCGGTGGAAGCGATCGAGCATCCTGGTGTCGAGCGTGGCGCTGGCACCCGCTTCGATGCGCACGCGCTTGCCCTCGGATTCGCGCGCCAGCGGCGGCTGCACCTGCAGGGCGAATTCGCGATGCATCGCCAGCGGCCGTGCGCCGCCGGTTTTCACGTCGAGCGTGACGCGGGCCAGGCCGTACGGCTCGGTGGCCTCGACGTTAAAGCGCAGGATGCTGCGCTGGCGCGGCTTGAGCTTGATGGAGCGTTCGCCGTCGGCCAGCTTGAGCAGGCGGTCGGTGCCGAGCTTGATGGAGATGTCCTGTTCGCCGGCCATCATATTGGTCACGTCCAGCGCCAGGGCGGCGCTGTCGCCTGGACCGATAAAGCGCGGCATGGCGATTTCGGCCACGATGGGCGCCGACACCGTCATCTCGCGGTCGGCGCGGCCGTAGGCGTCTTCGGTGGATGCCACCGCCATCAGGCGCAGGGTGCCGTTGAAGTCGGGGATCATCAGGGCGATGTCGGCTTCGCCCTTGTCGTTCAGGTAGACCGGGCCGGAGAACAGGTCGACCAGCTTGACCTTCTTGGGCATGCTTTTGGTATCGCGCTTGCCGGCATCGCCGCCCCATTTGAGCTTGCCGGGGGTACCGTCCAGGCGTTCGATCAGCTTGCCGTAGATGTCGGTCAGCTCGGGACCGAAGCGGTGTTTGCCGAAGAAGAAATCGAAGGGATCGGGGGTGGCGAAACTGGTGATGTTGAGGATGCCGACGTCGACCGCCGACAGCGTCACCAGCACGCGCTTGTTGGCCGCGCCGTCCACCCTGATTTTGGCGGTCACGCGCTTTTCCGGTTCGACCTGGGCCGGCGCGGTCACCGCGACCTTGAGCTTGCGCGATTCGCGCGCCAGCGGCAGCCAGGTCATGCCGACCGCGCGCGCCGGGGTGACCCGGTCGCCCTGGCTGCCGGGCCGGAAGACCACCGTGGAGATGTACATGTCGGCACGCTTCCAGTCCTTGTCGACCGGGATGTTGACGGTGGTGCCGGCGGTGCTCACGCTCACGCGTTTGCTCCACAGGACCTTGTCGGCCTCGACCAGCACCAGCGCTTCGCCGTCGTGCGGCGGCATGATCTTGAGCTTGATGTCGTCGCCCGGCTTGGCCGGCGCGCCTTCGAGCTGCAGGCGCACGCGGTCCGGGCGGTTGCCCAGGCTGTCGGCATCCTGGGCGTTCCAGCCGGCGTAGAAGCGGTAGCGGGTTTTCAGATTGGTCTGCGGGTCGCCGATCTCCAGCACGTAGCGGCCCCACTGGACCGGCACGGTGAGCTTGGCGCGGACCGAGAGATCGAGCACGCCGCTCTGCACCGTTTCGAAGGCTTCCGAAAAGCCGGAGTGCCAGCCGCGGTCCTTGTCGTAGCGCCAGTAGTATTGACGGTCTTCGCGGATCAGGCGGAACGGCGCCTGCTTGATGGCGGCCAGTTTGCCGGCTCCGTCGGTTCGGATGACTTCGAATTCGGCGGTGCTGCCTTCGCGCGTCACATCGCCATCGAAGGCCGGGCGCACCGCGATCAGCTCGCGGGCCGGCCAGACCATGCGTTCGACCGAGCGCACCACCGGACGGCCGCCCGATTCGAGCAGGCTGAAGGCGGCGCGCACGCGCAGCGGCGAGCCGCCGGTGCTGGCGTCGAAGGGCACATCGAGTTCGGTATGGCCGGTGTCGTCCAGGACCTGCTCGTCCAGTTCGACGCGCTTGGCGACCTTCTTGTCGTCGTCGACATCGCCGAACTGGAAGCCCGGCCATTCCTTGGGCAGGGGATTGCGCGCGCGCTCCTGCGAGGCGCTGCCGAGCAGGCGGTTGCCGGCGGCCGGGACGCCATACAGATAGTCGCCCTGGACCTCGACCTTGAAGGTGTCATCCCTGGACAGCGTGGCGGGCGCGGTCTTGAGGGTCAGCTTCATGCGCTCTGGGAGGAACTCCTCGACCTGGAAGCTGAGGATGGCGTCAGGGCGCCTGGCGGCAGGATCGGCGCGCAGTTCGAGCGACCATTTGCCGGTGGCGGCATCGGCCGGCAGGTCGATGGCGCGCTGCAGGTAGCCGGGGGTCTTGGGGTCGGGCTGCCACATGGTGGAGCTGACCACGTCGCCGCCGGGCTTTTTTAGCTCGGCCTTGATCGGCACGGGCGGCAGGGCGGTGCCGTCGGCGCTGCGCGCCAGCAGCGAGACGGTGAACTTTTCGCCGGGGCGGTACAGGTCGCGGCCAGCGTAGGCGAACAGCTTGGCGTCGCGCGGCAGGTGACCGCCGATGTCGAATTCGGACAGGTCCAGGCCCGCTTCCTGCAGGGCGATGACCGAGGTTTCCTTGCCGCGCCGCGCCAGCAGCAGGCGCGCCTTGTCCGGCAGGCCGGGCAGCACGCCGTGGCCGTCGCCATCGGTCTTGGCCCGCGCGATCACCTTGCCGTCGCCGTCGATCGCTTCCAGCTCGATGTCGCCCTGGGCCTTGCCGCTTTTCAGCGAGGTGGTGAAGACGTCGGTCTGCTTGACCTGACGGCGCGCGTGCAGGCCGATGTCGCTGGTGTAGAAGTAGGTGACCTGGTAATCCTCGCTGAAGGTGCCGGGGCGGCGCATCACGGCCACGTAGACGCCCGGCTCGTTGAGCTCGGGGATCTTTTCCACCGGCAGCAGGCTGACCTTGCGGCTGTTCTGCGCATCGCTGGTGATAAAGCGGTTGGTGTAGACGCTCCGGGCGATGCCTTCGAGCTGGTTGAGCTGGTAACTGTAGACCTGGCCCTTGAAGGAGCTGCGGTCGTACTCGTAGCCGTAGTCGTTTGCGTCATCGTCCTGCTGATGACGGCGTCCGGCGACGATGTCGAGGAAGGCGGGCATCTTGTCGGGCACCACGCGCAGGAATTCGACATCGACTTCGGGCACATTGATCGTGACGACCGGCAAGCCGCCGTTCAGGCCGGCGGG
>CAMLHI010000154.1 GCA_946479705.1 uncultured Oxalobacteraceae bacterium | reverse complement strand
CGCACCATCATTCCCGGCGGCGCCTGCGAATTCGATCTGCCCTCCTACTACGCCTGGCAAAAGCGGCCGGCCCAGCAACGCTTCAACGACATCATCGCCTGGTTCGCCCCGCTGGCGCCGCTGTTCGACGCGCTGGCCCTGGTGCTGCGCCTGCTGCGCGACTCGGGCGGCCCGGTCAAGATGATCGCCGCCGCCGGCAGCTACCAGCAGATGTTGCAGGGGAAGGTGTACCAAATGCTGCGCCTGAGCCTGGACGAAACCTTGGGTGCCATTCCGGAAATTTCCGCCAACAAATACATGCTGTGGGTGCGCTTCACAACCCAGGGCGGCGACCTCAAGCCCAAGCCGCTGGAAGACGACGTGCCGTTCGAGCTCACGCTGTGTAACTTCTGATGAGCCTGTCATGACTACCGTCACCTGCCCTACCTGCGGCGCCAAGGTCGAATGGACCGAAACGTCCAAATTCCGCCCCTTCTGTTCCAACCGCTGCAAGCAAATCGACCTGGGTGCCTGGGCCGAGGAAAAGTACAGCATCCCCGGTCCGCCCGCCGACGACGACCTGCTGCCCGACCAGGACAATCACTAAGTAGCGTAGCGCACCCGGTCCAGCCATTCCAGCAGCGGAATGGTGGCCGGCAGCAGCGGACTCACGCCCACCGTGCCTTGCCAGGCGAAGGCCTGGCCTTCCAGGCTTTGCGGCTGGCCTTCCCAGGCCCGGCTGATGAAGAAATGCAGGCGCACGTGGGCGTGTTCGTACACATGCTCGACCCCGCACCACTCCTCGGCCTCAAGGATGCGCACGCCCAGCTCCTCGACGAATTCGCGCTTGAGCGCGTCCAGGATCGGCTCGCCCGCTTCTACTTTCCCGCCCGGGAATTCCCAGTAGCCCGCATAAGGTTTGCCGTCCGGGCGCTGGCCCAGCAGCACGTCGCCATTGGCTTGCATGAGGATGCCAACCGCCACGTCGATCGGCCGCGCCGCTTCGCTCATTGGCCGTGCTTTCCGGCGTAGTCCTTGGCGAACTGCCAGGCGACCCGGCCCGAACGCGAACCGCGCTGCAGGGCCCAGCGCAGGGCTTCGCCGCGCGCTTGCTCGGCCTGCTCCGGCGTGCAGCCGAAGCTGGCCAGCCAGTGCGCCACGATGCCGAGGTAGTCATCCTGCTTGAAGGGATAGAACGACAGCCACAGGCCGAAGCGCTCGGACAGCGAAATCTTTTCTTCCACCGTCTCGCCGGGATGCAGGTCGCCGTCCGGCAGATGGGTGTAGCTGGCGTTGTCGCTCATGCGCTCGGGCAGCAGGTGGCGCCGGTTCGAGGTCGCGTAGATGAGCACATTGTCCGATTGCGTGGAGATGCTGCCGTCCAGCGCCACCTTGAGCGCCTTGTAGCCGCTCTCGCCTTCCTCGAAAGAGAGGTCGTCGCAGAAGATGATGAAGCGTTCGGCGCGTCCGGCCACCAGGTCGACGATGTCGGGCAGGTCGGCCAGGTCGGCCTTGTCGACTTCGATCAGGCGCAGGCCCTGGCCGGCGAACTGGTTCAGGCAAGCCTTGATCAGCGAAGACTTGCCGGTGCCGCGCGCGCCGGTCAGCAGCACATTGTTGGCCGGACGGCCAGCGACGAACTGGCGCGTATTCTGTTCGATCTGCTCTTTTTGCGGCCCGATGTGGTGCAGGTCGTCCAGCGCGATGGTGGCCGCGTGCAGCACCGGCTGCAGGTAGCTGGCGCCGTTGCTGCGCTTGCGCCAGCGGAAGGCGAAGCTGAGCTTCCAGTCCGGTTCGCGCGCGTGCGCGGGCGGCAGCACCGCTTCCACGCGCAGCAAGAGCGCTTCGGCGCGCAGGAGAAATTGGTCGAGTGGGCTCATCGTCAGCGCGGCAATCAGGAACGGTAGTCGGCGTTGATGCTCACGTACTCGTGCGACAGGTCGCAAGTCCAGACGGTGGCGGTGGCGCTGCCGCGCGCGAGCTTGACGCGCACCGTGATCTCGCTCTGCTTCATGACGCGCTGGCCGTCTTCCTCGCGGTAGTCCGGGTGGCGGCCACCGTTTTTGGCCACATGCACATCGTCCAGGTAGAGGTCGATCTTGCTGACGTCGAGGTCGTCCACGCCGGCGTAGCCGACCGCCGCCAGGATGCGGCCCAGGTTCGGGTCGGACGCGAAGAAGGCGGTCTTGACCAGCGGCGAGTGGGCGATCGAGTAAGCGATCTTGCGGCACTCTTCGACGTCGCTGCCGTCGTCGACCGAGATGGTGATGAACTTGGTGGCGCCCTCGCCGTCGCGGATGATCTGCTGGGCCAGGTTGCGCGCCAGGTCGGTCACGGCCGTTTTCAATTCCTCGTATTCGATCGAGTCGGTATTGGCGATGGCCAGACTGCCGGTGCCGGTGGCGATCAGCATGAAGGAATCGTTGGTCGAGGTGTCGCCATCGATGGTGATGCAGTTGAAGGAATGGTCGGCCGCATGGCGCACCAGTTCGTCCAGCACCGGCTGGGCCACCTTGGCGTCGATGGCCAGGTAGCCGAGCATGGTGGCCATGTTCGGCTTGATCATGCCGGCGCCCTTGCTGATGCCGGTCATGGTGACGGCGTGGCCGCGGATGTCGACCGTCTTCGACGCCGCCTTGGGCTGGGTGTCGGTGGTCATGATGGCTTCGGCGGCGTTGAACCAGTTGTCGGCGTGCAGATCGGCCACGGCGGCGGGCAGGCCGGCGACGATCTTGTCGACTGGCAGGGGTTCCAGAATCACGCCGGTGGAAAACGGCAGCACCTGCCGCGGGCTGCAGCCGAGCAGGTCGGCCAGCGCCTTGCAGGTGGCGTTGGCGTGCGCCAGGCCGGGTTCGCCCGTGCCGGCGTTGGCGTTGCCGGTGTTGACCACCAGCGCGCGGATGGGCGCGCCGCCGGCCGCCACCGCCGCCAGGTGAGCCTTGCTGACCTGGACCGGCGCGGCGCAGAAGCGGTTCTTGGTAAACACCCCGGCCACGGTGGCGCTGTCGGCCAGCTTCATGACCAGCACGTCCTTGCGGTTGGGCTTCTTGATGCCGGCTTGGGCATAACCGATGTCGATGCCGTTGACGGGCGCGAGGTCGGCGGCGAGTGGGAGCGGGGAATTGACGGCCATGGCGGGTTTCTCTAGCAGGTGAGTCGGAGTCGCTATTGTACGACGGACACGCCAAGTCGTTGTTTCGGGCGCCGCGGGTCGCCAAAATTAATGACATTTCCTGGTAACTATTTCATAATCGAAAGGTTGTATCTACCTCAATACTAAAAGGAAGTCCGTGAAGAACACCGTTCGTATCGCTACCCTGTCCGCCCTGCTGGCCGCCGCGCCGGCGTTCGCCGCGACCAAGCCGGCCAAGGTGCCCGCCAAGCCGGCTGTCCCGCCATCGGCCCTGATGCAAGCCTTCACTTCCCTGAGCAGCGACCTGAAGGCCGCCATCGGCGGCGGCACGGACATGATCGTCCGGCTCGATAAGCTTAACGACGCCAGCGTGAGCGCGGCGACCAAGGCCCAGGCCAAGCTCATCCTGGGCGAAGCCATGCCGAGCGGCATCGAGCGGCAAGCCGCCATCGGCGGTGGCACCGACTACAGCTTCACCCTGAAACCGGGCAGTTATACCGCCCCGGAAGGCGGCGGCCTGCGCTGGAGCGAGCTGACGGTCAAGGAAAGCATGGACAAGGACCTCAGCCATGCCAGCGGCAACGCGCGCTGGCCCCAGCTGGCCATCAGCGGCAAGACCATGCAGGTGACGGTGAACGACATGCGCATGGACGGCAAGCAGGAACGCGCCGTCGCCGGCAGCGAAGTGTGGACCGGCAGCGCCACCGGCAGCGCCGCCAGCGTGGTGGCCCAGGACAGTTCGATGCCCGGCTTCGTGATGAATTTCGACGACATCAGCTACACCGTGGCATCGAGCATGCGCGGCAAGCTGATCGACCTGGCGTATCAAAGCGCGGTCAAGCGCATTGCCCTGATGGGCGGCCAGGTTGACGACATGCACTTCAACTTCCGCATGGTGGGCTTGGACGTGGCCACGCTGGCCAAACTGGCCAAGCTCAATAGCATGAACAAGCATCCGATGTTGAACCCTGACAAGGCGCTGGAAGACTTGTTGCCAGCGCTGCGCAGCCTGGCGCAATCGGCGCGCACCAACAATACCGCCTTCGAGATCGACGACATCAGCATGGCCTTCCAGGGCAACCGCGTGGGGCTGACCGGCCGCCTCAGCATCGCTCCCGGCAGCGACGCCGATTTCGCCACCCTGCCCGCGCTCGGCAAGAAGATCGATGCCAAACTCACCGTGACGGTACCGACCGCGCTGATCCTGGACGTGGCCAAGCTGTTTGCCCGCAAGCAGATGAGCGCCAATCCGCAGGCCGTGGTCGATGAGGCTGCCGTCAACCAGATGGCCGAGAGCATGCGCGACATGGGCATCGGCAAGATCATGGGCAGCGGCTTCGGCCGTCTGGAAAACGATGTGCTGATCATCCCGATCGAGGTGCACGACGGCGTGATCACCCTGAACGGCAAGACGGTCGAGATGCCCAAGCAGCCGGCTCCAGCGCAAGCGCCAGCCGCGCCAGCGGCCAAGGCCAAGGGCAAGACCAAGAAGTAAGCCTCACGGCGAATGTGGCGCGTAGTAGCCGGCAATGTGCAGCTGGCGCGCCGCATCGGCCACATCCTTGCCGGTCGCGGTGCGCCGCGTCACCGAACCCATCAAGTAATTGCCTTCGATGATGGTCAGCGAATTCTCGCTGACCGATTCGACGATGGCCACGTGGCCGACCTCCTTGTACTTGCCCGCGCCCACCTCGATCATCGCCACGCTGCCCGGACGGGGCGTGGTGCTGTTGACGGCGGCCAGCTTGCCCTTCCATGTATTGAGCTTGTACGGCAGGCTGGGCACGCGCTTGCGCGCGAAGAACACGCAATTGTCGGCATGCGGCTCGGGCGGCAGGCGTTCCATGCGCACCGTGTGCTGGGCGCTGGACCGCAGCGGCACGCAGCTATCCGCGCTCCAGCTGGTGCCGGACGGACAGCGACATAGCTTGCCTTCGAGATAGCTGTTGCCGGGACACTGGGCCTGGCGGCTCTGGGCCACGGCCGGCGCCTGCGGCGGCGCATGAAACGGTGGCGCGGCCGCCCACCACAATGCAAGGACCAGGCCTGCCCCGATGGCGGCGATAGGCGAAACGGATTTCATGATGCGCTCCTGACAATGGCGAAACTCCACCATTGCAGGAAGCGGCGCGCCCGGCGTTGCGGGCGATCAGCGGTGCGCCAGCGCGGCGATCAGGCGAACAGCGTCCAGCCGCCGCCGCGCCGCACCATCAGCTGGGCCGACAGCGCATGCGACTCGTCGGGCTCGCCGTAGAAGGCCAGGGTCTGGACACGCAGGCGTTCGACCGCGCCTTTGTCGGCGCTGTCGCACACCAGCAGGCGGTCGCGCCGGGGCACGCTGGCGACAATCTCGCCGAGGAAATTGGCTTGCATCTCATCCCACAGCGAATCGAGCAGCAGCAGCACGGCCTCGGGCGCGTCGCCCGTATACGCCAGGGCGCAGCGGTCCTGGGCGAAGAACTGCGGTTCCGGCAAGGCTGCGCGCAGGTTGGTACGCGCCAGCGCAGCCAGTTCGGCGGGCGCGATGCCGGCTTCCTCCAGCAG
>CAMLHI010000153.1 GCA_946479705.1 uncultured Oxalobacteraceae bacterium | reverse complement strand
GGCGCGACCTTCTTGCCGGCGATGATGTCGAGCGCCGTGCCCACGCCCAGCGATCCCATCGAGAACGAGTTCTGCACCGCGGTGGCGTGCAGGGTGCCCTTCTTGACGAAGTCGCGCAGGTCTTCGTTGCCGTCGAAGCCCACGCCCACCACCTTGCCGGCCTTGCCCGACTGGACCAGCGCGCGGCCCATGCCGACGGCGGTCGGCTCGTTGGCGCCGAACATACCCTTCAGGTCAGGGTTCGAGGTCAGCACGTCCATGCTCTGGTTGAGCGCAGTGGCCATCTGCGATTGCGAGTAGTAGGTGCCGACGATCTGCAGCTTCGAGTTCTTCTCGATGTAGCGCTTGAAGCCGCCCACGCGCGCCACTTCCGAACCGCTGCCGGCCACGTAGGACATGACGGCGATCTTGCCGGTGGTGCCGATCTTCTCGATCAGCGCCTTGGCGCTCTGCTCGCCGGCCGCTTCGTTATCGGTCGACAGGAAGGACTGGTAGTACTTCTTGCCGGCGTCGGACACGCGCGAGTCGATGATCACCACCGGGATGCGCGCTTCCCAGGCCTTCTTGATGGCCGGGACCAGCGCGTCCGGATCGGACGGCGCCAGCACGATGGCCGCGACCTTGCGCGTGACCGCGTTCTCGACCATGTTGACCTGGTCGGCGATGGCCGCTTCGGTGGCCGGCCCCTGGAAGTTCAGCTTGAAGTCCGGCTTGCCGGCCAGTGCCGCGCTAGCGCCCTTCTGCACGTTCTGCCAGTAGTTCGAATTGCTGGTCTTGACGATGACGGCGATTTCCTTGCTCGCCGCGGCAGCGCTGCCCATTGCCAGCGCCAGTACGGCGCATGCCGCGATCTTTACGTTCTTCATGTGTCCTGTCTCCTTGTGTGTTTCAGCTGCGATTGCGTTTCTGGTCGATCCATACTGTCAGCAGGATCACCAGGCCGATGATGATCTGCTGGACGAAACTCGAAATGCCGTTCATGTTCAGGCCATTGCGCAGGATGCCGATGACGAAGGCGCCGATCATGGTACCCGAGATGCTGCCGATGCCGCCGGTGAGCGAGGTGCCTCCGATGACCGCGCTGGCGATGGCATCGAGTTCGTACATCACGCCTTCGTTGGGCTGGCCGGTGACCAGGCGCGACATCAGCACGCAGCCGGTCAGTCCGGACAGGAGGCCCGACAGCACGTAGGCGCTCACCGTGACCGAGCTGACCTTCACGCCCGACAGGCGCGCCGCCTCGGCGTTCGAGCCGACGGCGTACAGGTGGCGGCCGAACACGCTGCGCTTGAGCATCACCGCCACCGCGATGGCGATCGCGATCATCAGCAGCACCGGATAGGGAATACCGGGAAAGATCACGTCCGGGAACGGGCCGTCGGTCTGGCGTTCGATGCGCAGCAGCGCGCCGTTGCCCAGTTCACCGAAGGATTCGCCCAGGCCCGAGATGGCGCGCGCGCCGGTGATCTGCAGCGCCAGGCCGCGCGCGATCAGCATCATGCCGAGGGTGGCGATGAAGGGCGGCAGCTTCAGGCGCGTGATGCACAGGCCGTTGACCAGGCCGCACGCCGCGCCCACCGCCACGCCGGCAGCCATGGCCAGCCCCACCGGCACGCCGCGCTGCGCCAGCATGGCCGAGGCCACGCCGGCCAGCGCCAGCACCGAGCCGGACGACAGGTCGATGCCGCCGGTGATGATCACGCAGGTGGCGGCGATGCCCAGGTAGGCGATCGAGGTCACCTGCAGGGCCACGCTCATGCCGTTGTCGACCTTGAAGAAGGCGTCGCTGGTGAAGCCGAATACCGCGATCAGCAGGGCAAGGCTGCCCAGCGCCGCGAACTTTTGAATCATGTCCTTCTGCTTGTCGTTCATCCGAATCTCGTGTTGTGCTGTTGATGGCTGCCGGAGGCCAGGTGCATGATGTCTTCCTGGCTGGTGGTGCGGGTGTCGACGATGCCGGCGATCTCCCCTTCGTGGAATACCGCCACCCGGTCGGTCATGCCGAGGATTTCGGGCAGCTCGGAACTGATCAGGATCACCCCGATACCCTCGGAGGCCAGGCGGTCGAGCAGCTGGTAGATGGCGAACTTGGCGCCGACGTCGATGCCGCGGGTCGGCTCGTCGAAGATCATGATGCGCGACTGGCGGTACAGCCATTTGGCGATCGCGATCTTCTGCTGGTTGCCGCCCGAGAGATTGCGCACGATCTGCGCCGGCCCCGGGGTCTTGATGTCGAGCGCGCCGATGTACTGGCGCGCCACCGCGTCTTCGCGGGCGAAGTCGATCAGGTTCATGCGCCCGGCCACGCCGCGCACATTGGTCAGGGTCAGGTTGGCGGCCACCGACATGCGCACCGCCAGGCCCTGGGTCTTGCGGTCTTCCGACAGGTAGGCGATGCCGTGGGCGATGGCGTCGATGGGCGAATCGATGACGACGTCGCGCTCGCCCAGGCGGATGCTGCCGCCCGTGATCGGATCGGCGCCGAAGATGGCGCGCGCGGTTTCGCTGCGCCCGGCGCCCATCAGGCCGGCGAAGCCGAGGATCTCGCCGCGGCGCAGCTCGAAGCTGACCGGTCCGAACGCGCCCTTGCGCGCCAGCCCGGACACCGACAGCAGCGCTTCCGCTTGCGGCACGCGGGTCGCGGGCGGGAATTGCTGGTCGAGCGAGCGCCCGACCATGTCGGACACGATGCGCCCGATGCTCAAGCCGGCGAAGGGCGAACTGCTGATGAACTGGCCGTCGCGCATGACGGTCACGCGGTCGACGATGTGCTGGAATTCGTCGAGGCGGTGCGAGATGTAGACGATGGCCACGCCGGCGGCCTTGAGTTCGTTGATGATGGCGAACAGCTGCTCGGTCTCGCTCTCGGTGAGCGAGGACGTGGGCTCGTCCATGATCAGGATGCGCGCATCCAGCGACAGCGCCTTGGCGATTTCCACCATCTGCTGCTGCGCCATCGAGAGCGACTTGACCTGCGCGCCTGGAGAAATGGCCAGCTTGAGGCGCGCCAGCAGGGCGGCGGCTTCGCGCTGCATGCGGCGCGCATCGACGAACAGGCCCTTGCGCGGCTCGCGCGCCAGGTAGATGTTCTCCGCCACCGACAGGTGCGGCACCAGGTTCAGTTCCTGGTGGATGATGGCGATGCCGGCCGCCTCGGCCTCCACGCTGGAGGCAAAGCGCACCGTCTTGCCCTGATAGACGATCTCGCCGGCGTCGGCCTGATAGACCCCGCTGAGGATCTTCATCAAGGTCGATTTGCCCGCGCCGTTTTCGCCGCACAGCGCGTGCACTTCGCCCGCGCGCAGCTCGATGCTGACGCCGTCGAGCGCCACCACGCCGGGAAAGCGCTTGGTGATGCCCCGCAGGGCCAGCAATACGTCCTGCTCCACTATATGTCCCCTTGAAATGGGCGCACCGCGCCCTGCTCACGCGGCCCGTCTGGCGCGGGCTTGATATGCGTGGGTCTTTTACCTTAGCCGTCGATCAGCGCTTCGTTCCAGGCGTGTACGGTCTGGTTCTGTTCACCCAGGCCGCTGATCCCGAGGCGGATCTTGTCGCCGGACTTGAGGTAGATGGCGTCCGGCTTCTGGCCCAGGCCCACGCCAGGCGGCGTGCCGGTGCTGATCACGTCGCCCGGTTCGAGCGTCATGAAGCGGCTGATGTAGCTGACCAGATGCGCGACGTTGAATACCATCGTGCGGGTGTTGCCGTTCTGGTAGCGCTTGCCGTTCACTTCGAGGAACATGTCGAGGTTTTGCGGATCCGGCACTTCGTCGGCGGTGACCAGCCACGGGCCGACCGGGCCGAAGGTGTCGCAGCCCTTGCCCTTGTCCCAGGTGCCGCCGCGTTCGAGCTGGTATTCGCGCTCGGACAGGTCGTTGACGACGCAGTAGCCGGCCACGTAGTCGAGCGCCTTGTCGATGTCGACATAGCGCGCGCGGGTGCCGATCACCACGCCCAGTTCGACTTCCCAGTCGCTTTTCTTCGAATCCTTGGGCAGCACCACGGCGTCGTTGGCGCCGATGATGGCGCTGGTGGCTTTCGTGAACAGCACCGGCTCGGCAGGCACCGCCATGCCCGATTCGGCCGCGTGGTCGGAGTAGTTCAGGCCGACGCACAGGAACTTGCCGATGTCGGCGATGATCGGGGCGATGCGGCCCGGTTCGGCCACCGCAGGCAGCGACGCCGGATCGATCTCGCGCAGGCGCGCCAGCGACGCGGGCGACAGGGCGCTGGCCGTCAGGTCGGGCAGCACGCCGGACAGGTCACGCACGGTGCCTTGCGAGTCGAGCAGGCCGGGTTTCTCATTGCCCTTGGGGCCAAAGCGCAGTAATTTCATTGCATTCCTTCTGAAGTAATCGGTATTGAAAGTGGTTTGACTAGTTGCACCAGCCGCCGTCGATCAGCATCGCGGTGCCGGTGGTGAAGCCCGATTCGTCCGAGGCCAGATACAGCGCAAGCGCGGCGATTTCCTCGGGCGTGCCGACGCGGCCCATGGGCTGGCGCTGATCGAAGGCGCGCGTGACTTCCTCGAGCGGCTGGCCGCTGTCGCGCGCCTGCTTCTCGATGCGCTGGCGCAGCGAGGGCGAATCGACCGTGCCCGGGCAGATCGCGTTGCAGCGCACGCCCGAGGTGACGAAGTCGCCCGCCACCGCCTTGGTCATGCCGATCACGGCGGCCTTGGTGGTGGTGTAGATGAAGCGGTTGGGCGCGAACTTCACGCTCGATGCGATCGAGGCCATGTTGACGATGGAGCCGCGTTTCTGCTCCAGCATGCCGGGCAGGAAGGCGCGGATCATCCGGTACATCGAGCGCACGTTCAGTTCGAAGGAAAACTCCCAGGCCGCTTCGTCGCAGTCGAGAATGGTGCCGGCGTCGACGAAGCCGGCGCAGTTGAACAGCACGTCGATCGGACCGAGCTCCCTGGCCAGGGCGGCGATGGCGTCGGCGTCGGTCACATCGAGCTGGACGTGGGTGCAGCCTTCCAGGCCTTCGAGCGCGGCCAGGTTGATGTCGGTGGCGATGACCTTGGCGCCTTCGCGCGCATAGGCCAGGGCGGTGGCGCGGCCGATGCCCTGGCCGGCGGCGGTCACCAGGGCGGTCTTTCCTGCTAGTCGTTGAGTCATGGCGTAGTCCGAAGTTTGTAGAAAGCGGTGGCGGTAGTGCCGAAAATGGCCTGGCGCTCAGCGTCGCTGCGCCTGGCCAGCAGGGCGGCACTGACGGCCTGCCAGCGGTCGTAGTCCGCGGCAAGGTCGAGCACCGGCCAGTCGCTGCCCCACATGACACGCTGCGCGCCGAAGGCGTCGACGATGGTGTCCACGTAAGGGCGCAGGTGTTCGATGTTCCAGTCCGCCCGCGCCTCGGTGACGAGGCCGGAGACCTTGCAGTACACCTGCGGCAGCGCGGCCAGGCGCAGCATGTCGGCGCGCCACGGTTCGATGTCGCCAGCGGCGATGAGCGGCTTGGCGCCGTGGTCGATCACGATGGGCAGCTCGGGAAAGCGTTCGGCGAACACCAGCAGCGCGGGCAACTGGCGCGGCAGCACCAGGGCGTCCAAAGTCAGCTTGTGCGCTGACATGGCTTGCACGGCCGGGGCCAGCGCCGGATCGGCGATCCAGTCGTCGTCCAGTTCCTGCAGCATCGGGCGCAGGCCGCGCAGCGTTGGGTGGGCGGCCAGTGCGGCGATGCGCTG
>CAMLHI010000152.1 GCA_946479705.1 uncultured Oxalobacteraceae bacterium | reverse complement strand
GAAGAAGTGGGCAAGAAGGTGGAACGCGCCGGCGAGAAGATCCAGGAAGCGGCGCGCCCGAAATAGCTAGGCCGACCGGGCTGTCCGGGATGGCTCGGCACCGCCCGGCACCACCGACAGCTCGACATGGCCGCCGCGCCAGGCCTGTTCCAGGTCCTGTTCGATGGCTTCCATGCTGATGCGCTCGATGTTATTAAAGGCCTGCACGCCATAGGCCCGGTTGCGGCCATGGGCCTTGGCCAGGTACAGCGTCATGTCGACCAGGTTGACGGCGCGTTCCCATCCCAGCACGGGGCCGCCGGGGATGTGCGGGAAGGGCGCAAAGCCGATCGAGGCATACACCTTGATGTCCTTGCCCTGGTAGGTCACCGTGTTGGCGGCGATGCCATTGAGCAGGCGGCGCGCCACTTCGTCCAGCCCTTCGTGCGGGATCGACGGCAGGAAGGCCAGGAACTCCTCGCCGCCCCAGCGCACGATCATGTCGGTTTCGCGCAGGATCTCGCGCAGGCTGTCGGCGATCACCTTGAGCACGGCGTCGCCGGCCGCATGGCCGTAGCTGTCGTTGATATGCTTGAAGTGGTCGATGTCGAGCAGGAACAGCGCGCCCACGGCGTCATCGCTGGCGCGCTGCAGGCGGACGCGTTCGGCCGCCTGGGCGCGCATGAATTCCTGGAAGTGGCGCCGGTTGTACAGGGCGGTGAGGGGATCGCGCGAGCTTTGCTGCTTGAGCTCCTGGTTGCGCACCTGCAGCTGGGCGTTCGCGTGGCGCACCTTGCGGTACAGGACGCCGACGATGACCGACACCAGCGCAAACACCAGCGCCAGCAGCCACCATACGCGCCGTTCCAGCGTGCGGCTGTAGAGCTCGGCCGACTTGACCTCGTTCTCGCGCTGCAGCAGCTGGATCTGGCGCTGCCGCCCCTCGGCCTCGTAGCGTTCCTGCAGCTCCAGCGTGGCCTTCTGGCGGCGCACCTCGAACAGCTCGTTCGACAGCGCGCGCTCCTGGTGATAGGCACGCACCGCGCCATCGAGGTCGCCGGCGCGTTCCAGCGCGGCGCCATACTCCATCAGCACTTGCTGCAGCGCCGGCTTGTCGCCGGTCTTCTCGTACCACGCCAGCCCGGCCAGGAAGGAGCGTTTGCCCTCGGCCATGCGGCCCATGCCCAGGTAGGCCTGGCCGATGTTGACGTTGGCCGTCGCTT
This sequence comes from uncultured Oxalobacteraceae bacterium, assembly GCA_946479705.1. The sequence continues at coordinate 4,492 of CAMLHI010000152.1, read as the reverse complement.
CGATATTCATCTGCTTGAACTGGCGCGCCGCCTGCATGGCCTGCATCCCGTAGTCCAGCGCGACCTTGTAGTTCTTTCGGCGCAAATAGGAGTCGGACAGGTTCACCAGTGTGGCCGCGCTCAGCGCCTCGGCCCCGCTGCGGCGTTCGTAGGCCAGGCTGGTGAGCAGGGCGTCGAGTCCGCGGTCGTGCTGGCCGGTTTCCACCGCCAGGCCATACTCGATCTCTTTGAGCATGGCCATGCGCGCGGCCAGCTTGTGCTGGTTCGCCAGGGTCATGGCTTCGGCCAGGATGTCGAAGCCGTGGTCGAAGTCCTTGAGCTGGCCGTACAGGAAGGCCAGCGACTGCAGCGCATGGATCAGCAGGACCGTATCGCCGCTGGCGCGCGCCAGCGCCACGGCGCTTTGCACGCGCTTGAGCGCGGGTGGAAAATTGCCCTCGTCGGCATACGCTTGCCCGGCCATCAGCGCGGTGCGCGTGCGCAGCGCCTTGTCGCCGGTGCGCTCGGCGATGCGGTCGGCTTCCCACCACAGCTGGTGCGACTGGCGCAGGTCGTCCAGCCCATAGCTGGCATGGCCTTTGACCAGCAAGCCCTTGGCCAGCGCGGCGTCGTCGCGTTCGGCCTTGGCCAGGGTTATCAGGCGCTCGGCGGTGGCCAGCGCTTCGCTCTTCAGGCCGGCGTTGCGCTGCACATCCGAGAGCGCGAACAGGTAGTCGGCCCGCTCCGGCGCGCTGCGTGCCTGGGTTTCAAGCTGCTGCAGGCGCTCCAGCGCGTTGGCGGGCGCGTAGCGGCCCTGTTCGGCGATGTCGGCAAACTGCGGGCCGAGCGAGGCCGCGCCGGCGCGCGCGCCAGCGGCCAGCAGGCATAGCGATGCCAGCAGCGCGGCCAGCGGCCGCCTGTCCTCAAAACCTGCCAACGTGAATCCCTCCTGCGCGGTGCCGCGACATTCTTTATATTTGTTGCAATGATGAAATATTCACAGCGCAACGATTTTAGCCAGATTTAGTACGCGTCTGGGCGCCTGGCTGTCAAATAAGCCCGAATCCTGTGGGAATGTTGGTATATCGCCACGGCGCCTGCCAATGCAAGCGTTTCTATCTCACACAGCCAGTTGCTGGAGCAGGTAGAGGCGCTGGTACAAGCCATCGTCGATGCGCATCAGTTCCTCATGCGTGCCGCTTTCCGCGATGCGGCCATGGTTCAGCACCACAATGCGGTCGGCTTCGCGGATGGTCGACAGGCGGTGCGCGATGGCGATGATGGTGACGCGTCCGCGCAGCTCGCCCAGCGCTTCCTGCACGATCTGTTCGGTCTGGCTATCGATGTGCGAGGTCGCTTCGTCCAGCAGCAGGATCGAGGGCTGGCCGGCCAGCGCGCGGGCAATGGCGATCAGCTGTTTCTGCCCGGTCGACAGGCGCGAGCCGGCTTCGCCGAGCAGAGTGTCGTAGCCGTCTTCCATGGCCAGGATGAAGTCGTGCGCATGGGCCGCGCGCGCCGCTTCCTCGATGGCCTGCTGCGACAGGCCGCGTCCCATGTCGATGTTTTCGCGCGCCGACGCGGCCAGCAGGAAGGGGTCTTGCGGCACCAGTCCGACCTCGCTGCGAAAGCGCTCGTTGCCGATCGCCGCCAGCGCTTCGCCGCCGATCTCGATGGCGCCGGGCGCCGACGGGTAGTAGCGCAGCAGCAGCGACAGCAGGGTCGACTTGCCGCTGCCGGTATGGCCGACGATGCCGATGAAGGCGCCGCGCGCGATCTCCAGGTTCAGGTCGTGCAGCACCTGATTGCCGGGCGCGTAGCCGAAATCGAGGTGGCGGATGCGCACCGCCGGCGCGTGCAGGTCGTCGCTGCGCGCCACCTGGCGGCGGTCGTCGGCGTGTTCCGGCGCGCCGGCTTCGTCGAGCAGGCTGGCCACGCGCGCGGTCGCCACCACCGCCTGCTGCAGGCCGCTGAACTGCATGGTGATCTGGATCAGCGGCTCGACCACCCGCGCGATGTAGCTGATGAAGGCATACAGCACGCCCACTTCGACGGCGTTCATTTCGCGCTGGCCGAAGCTGTAGATGACCACCGCCAGCAGCACCACGTTGAGCAGGTCGAGCGCGGGGCGCAGCAGGAAGGCATTGGCGCGCAGTTCGGCCAGGCGCGCCTTGTAGTGGCCTTCGTTGGTGACGCCGAAGCGTTCGGCGAAGCGGCCCTGGGCATTGTTCGCCTGCAGCACGCTCATGCCGCCGATCGACTCGGCCATCTGGCCGTTGATGTCGCTGCGCAGGGCGCGCGCACGCGTCACGGCCGGTGCCGACAGGCGCTGGTACAGCCACACGATGCCCAGCACCGCCGGCACCAGCGCCAGCACGATCAGCATCAGGCGCCAGTCCAGCCAGGCCATTGCCGCCATGGTCCCGACCAGCACGATGCTGCTGTCGAGGATCACGAACAGCACCTGGATGTACAGGGTCTTGACCGCCTCGGTATCGTTGGTGACGCGGCTGATCAGCTGGCCGGTGATGGCGCGGTCGAAGAAAGCCATCGGCAGGCGCAGTACGTGGCCGAACACCGATTCGCGCAGGCGCTGCACCGAGCGCATGGCCAGGCCGGCCAGGCGCACCAGTTGCAGATAGCGCAGCCACGAGGCGATCCAGCCGGTGATCAGCATGCCGCCCAGCAGCCAGGCCATGCGCGGCAGGTCGAGCACGTGCGGCAGCAGGTGATCGTCGATCAGGGCCTTGCCGAGAATCGGGCCGATCACTTCGAGGCCGGCGGCCAGGATCAGCCACAGGGTTGCCCATAGCAGGTGGCGCCGGTCCGGATAAGAAGCGCGCTTGAGCACTCCGGCGGCGCGCCGTGCCTGCGCCGGCATGCTGGTGCTGGTCTGGTCAGATTGCATCGAGGCTGGCCTCCAGTTGCTGGTAGCGCCATTGACTGGCGTACCAGCCGTCGCGTTCCATCAATTGTTCATGGGTGCCCGATTCGACGATGCGGCCTTCGCGCAGCACCACGATCAGGTCGGCGCCCACCACCGACGACAGCCGGTGGCTGGCGATGATGGCGCTGCGTTCGGGCCGCGCGCGCCGCAGTTCTTCCAGGTGCTCGAGGATCGCCGTCTCGGTGCCGGTATCGACCGCCGACAGCGCATCGTCGAGCAGCAGCAGGGTGCTGTCGGCCAGCAGCGAGCGGGCGATCGCCACGCGCTGGCGTTGTCCGCCAGAGAGCGTGATGCCGCGTTCGCCCACCAGGGTCTCGTAGCCGTCCGGGAAGCGCAGGATGTCCTCGTGGATGGCGGCCATGGCGGCGGCGTGTTCGACCTGTGCGCGGGTGGCGCCGGGGCGCGCCAGCGCGATATTGTCGGCGATGGTGGCCGAGAACAGGAACGATTCCTGCGGCACCCAGCTCATGGCCGCGCGCAGGGTGTCGAGCCGGTAGTCGCTTAGCGCATGGGCGCCCCAGCGCACCGTGCCGCCCTGCGGCGTGGCCTGGCGCAGCAGCACGCGCAGCAGGGTCGACTTGCCGGAACCGGTGGGCCCGACCAGGCCGAGCGTCTGGCCCGGCGCCAGCGCGAACGAGATGTCCGCCAGCGCGGCCACGTTCTGGCCCGCGTATCGGTAGCCGATCCGGTCGAGCACCAGCGGACCGGGCGCCAGCGCCTCCAGCGTGCCATGGTCGTCCACGCTCAGCGGCGCGTCCAGCAGCGGCTGCAGGCGCGCCAGGGCGGCCTTGCCGCGCTCGATCAGCGAGAGCACCCAGCCGGCCGCGAACATCGGCCAGATCAGCTGGCCGAGGTACATGGTGAAGCTGGTCAGCGCGCCGATGGTGAGCTGGCCGTGCCACACCAGGTAGCCGCCCAGCCCGAGCGTGAGCGCGCCGGCCGCGCCCAGGGTCAGGCCGACCGCCGGCTCATAGGCCGCTTCCCATTTCTGCGCCCTGAGGGCGGCGTCGGCGGCGCCCCCGGCCAGTTCGCCGAACTGCCTGGTGCTGCGCGCTTCGAGCCCGAGCGCGCGCACCGTGCGCACGCCGGCCAGCGCTTCCTGCACGTGATCGTTAAGGGCCGAGAAGCCCTTGAGCGCGTCGCCGGCGGCCACGTGGATCTTGCGCGAGATGACCCAGAAGGCCAGCGCCATCAAGGGAAACGGCAGCAGCGCGATGGCGGTCAGGCGCCAGTCCACGCCGAGCGTCATGATCGCCAGGACCATCACGAGCGTGAGGGTGCCGTCGAAGCCGGCCAGCATGGCTTCGCCGGCCGCCATTTCGATGGCGTCGATATCGTTGGTGGCCAGCGCCATCAGGTCGCCGGTGCGCTGCTTCTGGTAGAACGCCGGCCCCTGGGCCGCCAGGCGCGCGAAAAAGCGCGTGCGCAGCTCGACCCCGAGCTGGTAGGCGGCCGCGTACAGGCGCATGCGCCAGCTCACCCGCAGCAGGTAGATGGCCAGGCCCATGCCGAGCAGCTGCAGCAGGCCGGTGTTCAAGTCCGCGCTGGTGATGCGGTGCGCGGCCATGG
>CAMLHI010000151.1 GCA_946479705.1 uncultured Oxalobacteraceae bacterium | reverse complement strand
CATCCTCGACTGGCACAAGCTGCCGCTGACGATGAAAGAGCAGACCTTCATCTTCCTGGCCTTCCTGATGGCTTTCGCCGTCAAGGTGCCGATGTTCCCGGTCCACACCTGGCTGCCGGACGTGCACGTGGAAGCGCCGACCGGCGGTTCCGCCGTGCTGGCCGCGATCATGCTGAAACTGGGTGCGTACGGCTTCCTGCGCTTCTCGCTGCCGATCACCCCGGACGCTTCGAAGGCCATGGCCGGCTTCATCATCACCCTGTCGCTGATCGCCGTGGTCTATATCGGCCTGGTGGCGCTGGTACAGAAGGACATGAAAAAGCTGGTCGCCTATTCGTCGATCGCGCACATGGGCTTCGTCACGCTCGGCTTCTTCATCTTTAACACCATCGGCATCGAAGGCGGCATCGTCCAGATGATCTCGCACGGCTTCATCTCCGGCGCGATGTTCCTCTCGATCGGCGTGCTGTACGACCGCATGCACTCGCGCCAGATCGCCGACTACGGCGGGGTGGTGAACGTGATGCCGAAGTTCGCCGCCTTCTCGGTGCTGTTCTCGATGGCTAACTGCGGCCTGCCGGCGACTTCCGGTTTCGTCGGCGAGTTCATGGTCATCCTGGGCGCCGTTCAGTACAACTTCTGGATCGGCATGCTGGCCGCCACTGCCCTGATCTTCGGCGCGGCGTATTCGCTGTGGATGGTCAAGCGCGTGATCTTCGGCGCCATCACCAACCACCATGTGCATGAACTGGTCGACCTGAACAAGCGCGAATTCTTCATGCTCGGCGTGCTGGCCATCGCGGTCATCGTCATGGGCCTGTATCCCGCGCCGTTCACCGACACCATGCAAACCTCGGTCGCCGATCTGATCGCGCATGTCAATGTGTCGAAGCTGCCGCACTAAGGACGACCCCGAACTATGAATACGATGACGACGAATATCAACCTGGTCCCGGCCTACGCCGAGATGTTCCTGACGGTGGCCGCTTCGGCGATCCTGCTGATCGACATGTTCCTCACGGGCGCCAAACGCAACGTGACCTACGTGCTGTCGCTGCTGGCATTGGCCGGCTGCGCGGTGCTGACCTATGCCGACTACAACAGCGGGGTGACCACCTACACCTTCCACAATATGTTCGTGTCGGACGCGATGGGCAATCTGCTCAAGCTGTTCACCTATCTGACCATGGGCATCACGCTGATCTACTCGCGCCAGTACGCCGGCGAGCGCGGCATGCTGTCGGGGAACCTGGGCGGCGAGTTCTATGTGCTGGCGCTGTTCTCCATGCTGGGCCAGATGATCATGATCTCCGGTAACAACATGCTGATCATTTACCTCGGCCTGGAACTGATGTCGCTCTCGCTGTACGCCCTGGTGGCGCTGCGCCGCGACCATGCGGTATCGACCGAAGCGGCCATGAAGTACTTCGTGCTGGGCGCGCTGGCCTCGGGCTTCCTGCTGTACGGGATTTCGATGATCTACGGCGCCACCGGTTCGCTCGACCTGAGCGAGATCGTCAAGCACGCCAACCTGGCCAGCAGCAGCCATACCATCCTGGTGTTCGGCCTGGTGTTCGTGGTGGCCGGCCTGGCCTTCAAGCTGGGCGTGGTGCCTTTCCACATGTGGGTGCCTGACGTGTATCAGGGTTCGCCAACCGCCGTGACCCTGCTGCTGGGCGGCGCGCCCAAGCTGGCCGCGTTCGCGATCTGCATCCGCATCCTGTACGAAGCGCTCGGCCCCATGGCCCGCGAGTGGCAGCAGATGCTGCTGGTGCTGGCGGTGCTGTCGCTGGCCATCGGCAACCTGACCGCGATCGCCCAGACCAACCTGAAACGCATGCTGGCTTACTCGACCATTGCGCAGATGGGCTTCGTGCTGCTTGGCCTTCTGGCCGGCGCGGTGGCGGTACCCGGCGTCGGCACGGCGGTGACGCTCAACTTCGCCCACGCGCCGGAAGCCTACAGCGCCGCGATGTACTACTCGATCACCTACGTGCTGACCACGGTCGGCACCTTCGGCCTGATCATGATGCTTTCGCGCGCAGGCTTCGAAGCCGAGGAACTGAGCGACTTCAAGGGCCTGGCCAAGCGCAGCCCATGGTTCGCGCTGGTGATGACGGCCATGCTGTTCTCGCTGGCCGGGGTGCCGCCGATGATGGGCTTTACCGCCAAGTTCGCGGTGCTGCAGTCGGTGCTGACCACCGGCGCCGTGTGGCTCACCGTGCTCGCCGTGCTGTTCTCGCTGATCGGTGCCTACTACTACCTGCGCGTGGTGAAAGTGATGTGGTTCGACGAGCCGGCCGACAGCGCCGTCATCGCCGCTCCCGCCGACATGCGCCTGGTGCTGTCGCTGAACGGCATCATGGTGCTGGTGCTGGGCGTGGTACCCGGCGGCCTGCTCAACGCCTGCTTCCACGCTGTATCCAAGACCCTGACTTCCTGAGATGGAAGTCGCTAGCGCCGCCTGGCTGCTGATCGCCGTCGCCCTGGCGGCGGCCAACCTGCCTTTCGTGAACGAGCGCCTGTTCGGCGTGATCGCGCTGGGGGCAGGGCGCAAGGCGGCATGGCTGCGCGTGTTCGAGCTGCTTGTTCTATACTTCGCTGTCGGCGCGTTCGCCTACCTGCTGGAATCCCGCATCGGCAATGTGTTCGGCCAGGTGAAGGAGTTCTATATGGTGACCGTGCCGCTGTTCGTGGTGCTGGGTTTCCCCGGATTCATCGTGCGCTACCTGCGCAAACGCCATCGCCACGACGCCACTGAATAACTTCCAAAAGGCGGACATGGAGTCGAATCTCAACGAAACCCGTATCGACGGCGGTGTCGTCTACGATGGTCCTTTCCTCAAGGTCGAACGCGACCGCGTCCGGCTCCCCGACGGCAGCACCAGCCACCGCGAATTCATCCGCCATCCTGGCGCCGTGGTCATCATTCCCTTGCTGGCCGATGGGCGCGTGCTGCTGGAGCGCCAGTTCCGTTATCCGAACGGCCAGGTGTTCATCGAATACCCGGCCGGCAAGCTCGACATCGGCGAAGACCATCTGCTGTGCGCGCAGCGCGAACTGCGCGAGGAAACCGGCTACACGGCCGCGCGCTGGGACTTCATCACCACCATCCACAACGCCATTGCGTATTCCGACGAGCACCTGGAGATCTTCCTGGCGCGCGACCTGACCGCCGGCGAGCAGGAGCTCGACGAGGGCGAATTCCTGGAAACCTTCAGCGCCACCGTGCCCGAGGTTCTCGGCATGATCCGGCGCCGCGAGATCACCGACGTGAAGACCATCATCGGCACCTTCTGGCTTGAGAAAGTGCTCGACGGTAGCTGGCCCACCTAAGCCGGATGTACGGCTGGCTGCCCGTGCTGGGCCTGTTCTGCTGCGGCGCGGCAGCGGCGCGCTCGTCCTTCGAGGCGCGTTGCGAAGACAGCATCGGCAAGACCGTCACCATGCTCCAGGCTAGCCAGAACGGTTACACCATCGACAACACGCGCTCGCTGCGCACGCTCACCGGCATGAAGGCGCCGGCTCAGCCCTACAGTTTCGTGCTGGGCCTGACCCGTACCGAATCGCGCGTCTCCGTCAGCCTCGACGGGCGCATCCTGCAGGAGCGCCGCGCCGGCATCGAATGCGTGGCGCCGCAGATTCGCGTGCGCCTGTTTTATGCGCCGATTGTTGTCTACATTGGCAAGGAATTTGTTCCAGGCACTTGCGCCTATAAACAGATTCTTGCGCATGAAATGCGCCATCTCAACGCCTACCTGGATCATTTGCCGAAAGTGGAAAGTGTAGTGCGCGTCGCGCTCGCCAAGCGCTTCGAAGGCAGGCCCTTGTACGCGCCGATCGGCATGGCCCAGGTCCGTCTCGAGCGGGAGATCGATGCAAGCTGGATGCCGTATATGAAGAACCAGATGGGTGCGGTGGAAGCGCAACAGGCTGCCATCGACTCGCCGCAGGAGTATGCGCGCCTGAGCAAAGTTTGCAAAGGTGAGGTACAGTCCCTTATCGGCCAGGCGCGTCGCGGCAGGCGCGAATGACGGCCCTCGCAACACAGGAAATACTGATGAATCAGCAAGCCCCACGCTACGTTGCACTGATCCCGGCAGCCGGGGTCGGCGCACGCATGGCGGCCAACGGACCCAAGCAATATATGCCTATTGCGGGGAAGCCAATGTTGCGTCACACACTGGAAGCCTTCCTCTCCAGCGAACTGATTACCCACACCTTCGTGGTGGTCAGCGCCGGCGACGAACACATCGACGCGGTGGCGCCGCACGGTGTCGGCGTGCTGCGCTGCGGCGGCGCCACGCGCATGGAATCGGTGCGCAATGCCCTGGCCGCGCTCGAAGGCGAACTGCGCGATGACGACTGGGTGCTGGTGCACGATGCGGCCCGGCCCGGCCTGAATGCCGAACTGATTGCGCGCCTGATCGGCGCGGTGGGTGTCGATCCGGTAGGCGGCTTGTTGGCGCTGCCGGTGGTCGATACCGTCAAGCGTGGCGGCGCCGCCGTCACCACGGTCGCGCGCGATGGCCTCTGGCTCGCGCAGACCCCGCAAATGTTTAGATACCGGCTGCTGCGCGATGCCCTCGCAGCGGCCACCGACCCGGCCGTCATCACCGATGACGCCAGTGCGGTCGAAGCCTTGGGCTTGTCGCCAAGGCTGGTCGAAGGACACCCTTGTAATTTAAAAGTGACGCTGCCCGCGGACGTCCGCATCGCCGAGATGTACCTGGCGCGCGCTCATTAAACTGGAACTCATATCATGGCTCTTCAATCCTACAACCCCACGCCCGCGTTCCGCATCGGCCAAGGCTACGACTGCCACGCGCTGGTCGAAGGCCGCAAGCTGATCGTCGGCGGCGTGACCATTCCGCACAAGCTGGGCCTGTTCGGCCATTCCGATGCCGACGTGCTGCTGCACGCGATCATCGACGCCATGCTCGGCGCGGCCGGGCTGGGCGACATCGGCAAGCACTTCCCGGATACCGATCCGATGTTCGCCGGCGCCGATTCGCGCACCCTGCTGCGCGAAGTGGCCCACCGCGTGGTCGCCACCGGCTACACCATCGGCAATATCGACGCCACCATCATCGCCCAGGCGCCCAAGATGGCGCCGCACATTGCGCAGATGGTTTCGCGCATCGCCGAGGACATCGGCGTGTCGCCCCAGCAGGTCAACATCAAGGCCAAGACCAACGAAAAGCTGGGCTACCTGGGCCGCGAGGAAGGCATGGCCGCCGAGGCCATCGCGCTGCTGATCCGCTCGGCGCCGTAACAGGGCAGGGCGCGCGGGGCGCTACTGCGCCGCCACGCCCTCGCTCACATACGACACGCGCGTGTCGTCCGGCCACGCGCTGTCGCTCAGCGCCGGCACGCCCTGCAGGCCGGCGGCGCGCGAACCGTACACGGCACGGCGGGTGCCGTATTCCAGCACCACCCGGGCAAACCTGCGCGGCGCATCGATCTCGTCGACCTTGGCGCTCTTGCACACATCCAGTCCGAACATGCCGCCCACCGCCAGCAGGGCGCGGATCTTCAATTCCTCGGTCTTGACCATCGCCACCTGTACCCGGCAGGCCAGGCGCAGGTCGCCCAGGCGGCGCGTATCCGGCGCCAGGCCGGACGAGCGCACCTGCACATCCGGATGAATCACCTGGCCGGGAGCGAAGCTGCGGTTGACCACCACCTCGGCATTTTCCTCGGCGGCGCTGTCGTCGCGCACCAGCTTGAA
>CAMLHI010000150.1 GCA_946479705.1 uncultured Oxalobacteraceae bacterium | reverse complement strand
TCGACGAAAGCGCCGCGGCCGCGCTGTGCTACACCTCCGGCACCACCGGCAACCCGAAGGGCGCGTTGTACTCGCACCGCTCGACTGTGCTGCATGCCTACGGCGCGGCCACGCCGAATGCGCTCAATGTGTCGGCTGGCGACACGGTGCTCCCGGTGGTGCCGATGTTCCACGTGAACGCCTGGGGCTTGCCGTATTCGGTGCCCCTGTGCGGCGCCAAGATGGTGTTCCCTGGCGCCGCGCTGGACGGCAAGTCGCTCTACGAGCTGTTCGAAGCCGAAGGCGTGACGTTTTCGGCGGGCGTGCCCACGGTGTGGCTGGGACTGGTCAATTACGTCATCCAGAACGAGCTGGCGTTTTCCACCTTCCGCCGCACCGTGGTGGGCGGGGCGGCCTGCCCGCCTGCGCTGATGGATGCCCTGATCGACCGTCTGCACGTGCATGTGATCCACGCCTGGGGCATGACGGAGATGTCGCCGCTGGGGACCACCTGCGTGCTGCAGGCGCACCACCAGAGCCTGCCCGCGGACGAACAGCGCAAGATCCAGCGCAAGCAGGGCCATGCGATCTACGGGGTGGACATGAAGATCGTCGACGACGACGGCAAGGAACTACCATGGGACGGCGCCACCTTCGGCCACCTGCTGGTCAAGGGGCCATGGGTGGTGGCTTCCTACTTCAGGAACGAAGGCGGCGAGGTGCTGCAGGGCGGCTGGTTCCCGACCGGCGACGTGGCCACCATTGACGTCGAAGGCTACCTGCAGATCACCGACCGCAGCAAGGACGTGATCAAGTCGGGCGGCGAATGGATCGGCACCATCGACCTGGAAAACATCGCCATGGGCCACCCGGCCGTGGCGCAAGCGGCCTGCATCGGCATCGCCCACCCAAAATGGGACGAGCGGCCCTTGCTGGTGGTGGTCAGGCGTCCCGGCATGGAACTCGGACGCGAGGAACTGCTGGCCTTTTTCGAGGGGAAGGTGGCCAGGTTCTGGATGCCGGACGACGTCGCGTTCGTCGATGCGCTGCCGGTCGGCGGCACCGGCAAGATCCAGAAAAACAAGCTGCGCGTGCAGTTCAGGAACCACCAGCTGCCCGCGTCCGGCAAATAAAACGACCGTGCTTTTGTGCGGTATAGTAGGCGCCTTGCCGATCCAAGCAACAAAGGAACCTTCATGAGCGCCGACTACATGGTCAAGGACAGCGTGGCCGTCATCACGCTGAATAATCCACCGGTCAACGGGCTGGGACTGGCCACCCGGACCGCGGCCGTCGAAGCGATCCTGCGCGCCCAGGACGACCCGGCGGTCATGGCCATCGTCATCACCGGCGCCGGCAAGGCCTTTTCGGGCGGCGCGGACATCAAGGAATTCAATTCGCCCAAGGCCCTGGCTGAACCGACCCTGCACACCCTGATCGATACCGCCGAAGCGGCCAGCAAGCCGGTGGTGGCGGCCATCCACAGCGTGTGCATGGGCGGCGGGCTGGAACTGGCGCTTGGCTGCCACTACCGGGTGGCGCTGCCGGGTGCGCAGATCGCCCTGCCGGAAGTCAAGCTCGGCCTGCTGCCGGGCGCGGGCGGGACCCAGCGCCTGCCGCGCGTATTGGGCCTGGAGCGCGCGCTGGACATGATCGTCTCGGGCAATCCCGTCCTGTCGGAAACGCTGGCCGACACGGCGCTGTTCGACCGCGTGTTCGAGGCGGGCACCGCGCTGGTCGATGCCGCCGTGGCCTTCGCGCGCACGATCGCGCAAGTGCGCCCGCTGCCGCGCGTGCGCGATCGCCGGGTCGATTATCCGAACCACGCAGCCTTCCTGCAGTTTTCGCGCACTACCGTCAAGGCCATGGCCGGGCCGTTCCCGGCGCCGCTCGAATGCGTGGAAACGCTGGCCGCGTCGGTGACGAAGCCGTTCGAGGATGGCCTGGCCTTCGAGCGCGAGCGCTTCATGCACCTGATCCAGACCACCGAATCGAAGGCGCTGCGCCACGCCTTCTTCGCCGAGCGGCTGGCCAGCAAGGTCCCGGACGTGCCGGCCGATACGCCGGTGCGCGCCATCCGCAAGGCCGCGGTGGTTGGCGCCGGCATGATGGGCGGCGGCATCGCCATGAACTTCGCCAACGCCGGCATACCCGTGGTGCTGCTGGAGACGAAGCAGGAAGCATTGGACAAGGGCCTCGCGACGATCCGCAAGAATTACGAGAGCAGCGTCAAGAAGGGCAAGCTCACGCCCGAGCAAGCGGCCCAGCGCGCGGCGCTGGTCAGCGGCACCCTGGCCTACCGGGACATCGGCGACGCCGACATCGTCGTCGAAGCCGTGTTCGAGGATCTGGCGGTCAAGGAAACCGTGTTCCGCCAGCTCGACGCCGTCATGAAGCCGGGCGCGATCCTGGCCTCCAACACCTCCACCCTGGACCTGGACAAGATCGCCGCCTTCACCAGGCGAGCGCGGGACGTGGTGGGCACCCACTTCTTCAGTCCCGCCCATGTGATGAAACTGCTGGAGATCGTGCGCGGAGCGCACACCGGCAAGGACGTGCTGGCCACGGCCATGGCCTTGTCGAAGAAGCTCGGGAAGACCGGCGTGGTGGCGGGCGTGTGCGATGGCTTCATCGGTAACCGCATGATCGAGCAGTACAGCCGCCAGGCCGGCTTCCTGCTGGAAGAGGGCTGCCTGCCCGAGCAGGTCGACCGCGCGATGGAAAAATTCGGCTTTGCGATGGGGCCGTTCCGCATGGCCGACCTGGCCGGCAACGATATCGGCTGGTCCATCCGCAAGCGCCGCTACCGGGAGTCGCCCGCGATCACCTATTCGAAAACCGCCGACCTGCTGTGCGAGATGGGCCGCTACGGCCAGAAGACCGGGGCCGGCTGGTACGACTACCAGGCCGGCGAGCGCAAGGCGCTGCCCTCGGCAACGGTGAACGATATGATCGTGCGGCATTCGGCCGCTATCGGCGTGGAGCGGCGCACGGTGAGCGAGCAGGAGATCGTCGAGCGGCTGGTGTATGCGCTGGTAAACGAGGGAGCGCGCATCCTGGAAGAGGGCATCGCCCAGCGTGCCTCGGACATCGACATGGTCTACCTGGCCGGCTACGGCTTCCCGCTGCACCGCGGCGGGCCGATGTGCTATGCCGATACGGTTGGCTTGCCAGGCGTGCTGGCATCCATGGCGCGCTTTGCCAAAGGGCGCCATGGGGATGCCTGGACACCAGCGCCACTGCTGGTCACGCTGGCCCGTGAGGGCGAGCGCTTCAACAACTGAGACTTTGTCCACGGGCCGGCCTCGCCACGATCGCCCCATCGGTCCTGCGCACGGCGCGGATCCATACGGGGCGTGCAGCTTAAGCCGCCATTATTGCCGCAAGTTCGGCTGCCGTGAGTGCTCCCTGATAGATGCGGAAGTCATCGATCTTGCCGTTGAAGTAGGGATCGGGATACTGTGAGCGGCCGATCCAGTTCTGGCTTGTAGGACCCAGGCGCAGGGGCGAATGCGGCATGACGGTATTGCTGCCGACTTCGCTTCCATTGACGTACAAGCGCCCTGTGCTGCCCGATAGCGTGACGGCAAGGTGCACCCATTGCCCGGTCGCCAACGCCGACGGCGCATTGATGATTTGCTCGCCGATGGCGTAATCGGTGGTAATGGCAAACCGCAGCGTGCTGGCGCCGCGGGCCGTGAGCATCATGTAATGCTGGGGGCCGGTGCCGAAATCGAAGATGCGTTCCCAGTTGCGCGCCGCATTCCAGTAGACCCAGGCAGTGACGCTGAAGTCCGCCAGATCGGTCACGAGGTTCGGCGGCAGGCTGACGTAGTCGTTCACACCGTCGAACTGCAGGGCATTGCCGCGGCGGCCGGCCACCCATGCTGCGCCGTTCACCAGGGTGCCTGGGTGATTGTTGCCGCTGGCGTCGACCGCGGTGGTCCCGCTGCTTTCATCGAATTTCAGCCAGGTGTGCAGGCGCGTACCGGCGTACGCCTTGACTTCGTTCGACGGCGCGCTTTCCCCGGCCGCGCTTTGGGCAGTCACAACGTAGTAGTAGGTTCCGCTGAAGACGCCGCCGTCGGTCCAGCTGAGCAGGTCGGTAATGTTGCTGGCGACGGTAATATAGGGACCACCGGCCACGTTCGCGCGCTTGACCGTATAGCTGCTGGCCTGCGTGGCGCCCCACCATGACAGCACCATCGCGCCGCCACTCCACATTGCGCTCAGGCCGCTGGGCGCACCGCCGGCGGCGATCGGGTCGCGGCTGAAGGTGAGGGTGCCGAAGCCGAGCTGGTCACCATTGCCGCCGTCGCCTTCGGGCTGCAGCGCGCTCTGGCTGGCCTGCCGCGCCGTATAGGGCGCTGCCAGGCCTTTGCGGTTGACATAGTGGTGGCGCACCATCTCCCACACCGGACGCAGGCTGCCGCCCAGGGTGGCTGTGGTCTGCTCGGCAAGAATGTTTTTGTAGCGGGCGAACGGCATGACGTAGAACGCCCCCGACGCATCCTGCAGATTCGTCTTCGCCACGTATTCGGCGCCGGCCAGAAAGCGGTTGTTGTCGAGACCATACATGTCGTCGCCCTGGTTCCAGGCCATTTCGCAGAACGAAGCCGCCAGGCCGATGCCCAGTGTGCTATGGCCCTGGTCGCGACCGCTTTCCTGCCACTGGCCAAGATAGCCCGGGTGGACGTAATAGACGGCCTGGCTGCTGGCGCCGTTGCCGGCGCCGGTTTTGTAGTACGCGATGGCTTCGTCGTACAGGTCGGCGCGGTCGCACAGCACGCCAATTGCCAGGACGGAGGCGAGGTTGCACTGATCCCAGTTTGCCCAGTAATTGGTGATGTCGGCGTCGTTATGACCGGTGAGGAACTGGTGGTTGAGCGGATAGAACACGGTCAGCATCAGGTTCTGGAAGCGGGCGAAATCGGCGGGCGCCCAGCCCGAATAGGTGCGCATGATTTCGGCCGCGTTGGCCCACTGGTAGCCATAGATGCCCGCGGCCAGGAAGCGGCCGACATCGCCCGTCAGGTATTTCATGACGCGCGACCATTCGTTCAGGTACAGGACCGCCTGGTCGGCGTAGGCCGTGTCGCCCGATATTTTCCAGCGCAGTGCCATCTGATACGTGCGGGCGATGTCGATATACATCTGGGCGAAATTGCTTCCCGGAGCGCTGGTACGGACCACGGTTTCAAGCGGACGTGGCGCCGTGCCGAGCTGCGCGCGGCCGTTGGAAATCAGGGCGTTCCAGCCGCTGGTCCAGGGCTGCGCACCGGCGCCGATCTTGGTGCTCATGCGGGTGAAATCGGCTTCGGTATGCAACAGGCCGGGGTGGACGAAGACGCGCGCGGCACCGCCCGCGGCCATGATGTCCGCCACGCTGGCCGGACTGCCAGCCAGGCTCGCGCCCGGCGCGCTCGCAGCTTCCCCTCCACAGCCTGCCAGGCCGAGCGGCCCGAGGGCCGCGAGGCCCAGTCCGGTGGCGCAAACCGCCCTGCGCTTCAACGAAATGTTTTCATTATTATTTGACATTGACTTCCTTCCAATCGGTGGCCCGTGCGGGTACAGCGGCTGCCGTACTCAAGCAGGGCCGGATGGCTTGCCGTCTGCTATCGATAACAAGCCGTCCTCAGGCTATGTCAACTCCGGGCTCTCTACCAATGAAATAAAGTACGCGCGCGATATCATTTTCGATACTGCGACGAAAAAAACGCCGCTATCGCTAGCGGCGTTGTGGGTCTCTCCTGCCGGCCTGATTA
>CAMLHI010000149.1 GCA_946479705.1 uncultured Oxalobacteraceae bacterium | reverse complement strand
AGCACGACCAGCCGGTCCCAGTCGCTGCTGCTGGCGGCATCGAGCATTTGCGCGGTCAGGCCGACCATCGCTTCGTACACGGAGACTACTTCGTGGTTCGTCATCTTCATACTCTCAGGCACTGGCGAGGGTGGGCGAGGGAGGGCGGGCGGCCGTGGCCGGCTTGGCCTGGGCATCGGCGCCGATCGCATTCCAGGCGCCGCGCAGTTCGCCCAGCAGGCGCTGCACTTCTTCCAGAATGTCGACCTGGTTCTTCAGGTTGGCCTGCAGCAGGCGCGCACCCATGTATTCGTAGAGCGCGTCCAGGCCTTCGGCGATTTCGCCGCCGGCCTTCTTGTCGAGCGAGGCGCGCAGGCCGCTGTCGATGATCATGATGGCCTTGGAAATGGCGGCGCCCTTGGCCGGGATATTGCCGGCCTTCATGTGCATGATGGCCGCGTTCACCGCCACCAGCGCGCCGTCGAACAGCATGACGATCAGCTTGTGCGGGCTGGCCGAAATCACGCCGGTCTCGATGCCGACCTTGGCATAGGCGTTGACGCCGCTTTGCTTGGATCCAAACATACTTTGTTCCCCTATGAATTATCTGGTGTTGGCGGTCAGGGCCGCGAACTGCTGCGTCAGGAAGGTCGAGGTCGAGTTCATGCTCGCCAGCGCCTTGTCCAGCGCCGTGTACTGGGCGCGGTAGCGTTTCTCGATGGCGCCCAGCTTGTCGGAAAACGCCGCCTTCTGCTTGCCGATGTCGCTGATGGTCTTGGTCAATCCCTTGGTGCTGTTGGACAGCATGCCGCTGGCGCCGAGGAAGTTGCTGGCCAAGTTGTTGAGCTGGTAGGCATAGCCTTGCGAGAAGCCGACCGTGCCGCGGTCGCCCAGGGCGCCGCCGGTCACGTCGATCTTCAGGCCGGCCACCGCCGAGCCGGCCGAGCCGGTGAGCGCCTGTCCCAGGCCGGTGGCGGCCTGGCCGCCGATGGTGCCGGCCACGTCGGTCCCCGCCACCGGGGTGGCGCCGCCGAAAATGTCGGACACCGCGGTGCCGGTCTTGCTGGTGACGGTCAGGTTGGACACGGCGCCGTACTTGACCGATACCATGCTGAGCTTGCCGTCGGTGCCGGCCGTGACGTTCACCGCCAGGCCGTTGCTGTTGAAGCTGGTGGTGCCGTTGATGGCCGACTGGATCAGGGTGGCCAGCTGCGCCGCCGAATAATTGCCGGCCTGCAGAGCCACGGTGGCGGTGCGGTTGGGCGTGGTCGGCGAGGTCTCGTTCAGGGTCACGGTCCAGCTGGTGTTGGCCGCGATCGTGGTGGTCGGCCCCAGCGCCAGGTCGCCCGCCAGGGTGCCCTGGGTGGCCAGGGTGGTGATGTGGACGGCGTAGTCGCCCGGCACGGTCTTGCTGGTCGAGGTATTGAAGGCCACCAGCGGATCGCTGGCCTTGCCGACGGCGGCGAACAGGCCGGCAATGGCGTCCGGCTTGTCCTTGAGAGCACTGGAGAGCTTGCTTGAATCGAGCGCCAGGGTGCCATCTTTCTGGAAGGCGATGCCGACCGAGGACAGGGTGGTCAGGTCGCCGGCCAGGCCGGTGACGGCGTCCGAGAGCTGCTTGCGCACCTGCATCTGCAGGGCGCGCACGGTCGGGTCGCCCAGCAGCGGGCCGGCGCGCTTGGTTTCCGGGTTGTAGCTGGTGGCGTCCTTGATGGCCTTGGTGAGGTCGTTGTAAGCCTTGACGAAGTTGCTCACGCTGGTATTGACGGAGGCGCTGTCGCGCTGCACCACCAGGTTGGCGCGCCCGACCCGGCCGACCGTCAGGGTCACGCCCTGGATCGCCTCGGACACGCTGGTGGTGGCGCTGGTGATGGCCACGCCGTTGACGTTGAGCTTGGTGTCCTGGGCCGCGCTGGTCTGCGTCATGTTCTGGGCGCCGGTCGGATCGTAGCCCAGCAGCGCTTCCACGGCCGCGTCGGCCACCCCGCCGTTGGCGCCGCTCACGCTGACCTTCATGCTGGAGCTGGCGCCGGTCTTGGTGGAGGTCAGGATCAGGTGGTTGGGCGCGGCGCTGCCGTCCGAAACGATGGTGGCGGTGATGCCGATGTTGGCCTTGTTGATGGCGTCGCGGATGCCTTGCAGGCTGTTGTTGCTGCTGTCGATCTGGACGGTGCCGCTGATCCGGGTATTGTCTTGCTCGAAGCCGGTGCCCAGGTAGGCGCCGCCGGTGCCGGCGGCCAGGCCGGCCAGGGCCGGGTTGGTGCCGGCGATGGTCATCGGGCTGGCATTGGCCGAGTTGAGAGTCACGCCGGCGCTCACCGTTACGCCGGAGCCGTTGTTGGCGGTGGCGCTATCCTTGCCGATGCCGCCGTTGACGCTGCCGGTGACGGTTTCGGTGATCGACAGGTTGCTGCCGTCGGCGGCGGTAAACACCAGGTCGCCGGCGGCGGCGCTGCCGCTGACGGTGATGTTGGCCGCGGCCAGCGCGGCGGTGACGCTGTTGCTGCCGCCCAGGATGGCGTCCAGGCCGGCGGCGTCGAGCGCGCCGGCGCCGGTGCCCTGGCTGGCGATCTGGATGCCGTTGACCGCCAGCGCGTAGGTGCCGGCGCTGGTGTCGACCGTGCCGAAGCTGCTGGCGCCGGCGCTGCCGAACAGGGTGGCGCTGCTGGCGGCGGGGCTGGCGCTGGCCGACACGCCGGTGGTGGCGAATTTGGCATTGATGGCATCGGCCAGTGCCTTGGCGCTGCGGGTGCTGGCGTCGGTGGCGATGACGGTGCCGTTGACCGACAGGGAACCGTTGCTGATGCCGCTGGCCTGCACGCCCGCGCTCAGGGCGCTGGCGGCCAGGCCGAAGCTGCCGCCGCTGACGGTGCCAAGCTGGAAGGTCAGGGTGGTCGGATTGCCCAGGCCGACGGCGGCGGTGGCGCTGACCACGCCCTTGCTGGCGAGCGACTGGGCCTGGGCCAGCTGGGTCACGTTGACGTCGTAGATGCCGGCCGCGGCCGCGCTGGTGGCGCTGCCGACCATCACCGTGGCGTCGGCCGAGGTGGCGGTGGTCTGGTTGAAGCCCGACAGCGAGGACAGGCCCGCCATGGCGCCCTGGAAGGTTCCGACAGCACCGCTCAGCCCGCCCAGCGCGCTGACCTTGGCCTCATAGCTCGAGCTTTTTTTGTCGAGCACCTGGAGGGGCTGGGACTCGACCTGCATGAGCTTGGTGACGATCGAATCGACGTCTAGGCCGGAACCGATGCCCGGAGTGGAAATTCCCACGGTAACCTCCAACGAAAAATACACTATACAAGCTTATCGGCACGTTTGAAGCGTACTTGAGAGGGGTGTTTTACCGACTATTTCGAATTGGCCGGTGGGGAGGGGGGTGGCGGGGGGGGAGCGCGGGAGGGACGAGCGCCGTCAGGCTGCGCGCTGGCGCAGGACGGGGTGAAGCGATTTGACAACAACTGCGCAACAACGGCGGCCGGCGCCGGAACGGTGTCCTTACGCGGTTTGCCGGATCAGCAGGCCGGTGACCTTGTCGAGGGCCTTGGCAATTTCCAGCGCTTCCGGGGACGGCATCTGGCGGATCACTTCCTTGGTCTTCTGGTCGACCACCTTGACGATGGTGCGCTTGCTGTCTTCGTCGACCGAAAACACCAGGTCCTGGGACAGGCTTTGCAGGGACTTGTTGATGTTGGCGACGGCGTCGTCGAGTTCCTTGCGGTTCGGCACGGCGGCAGCTTGCTGGACGGCCTTGGGGCTGTCCACGGGGGCGGCGGGGGCGGGGGCGCGTGCCGCCGGCTGGGCGACGGGGTCGGTGCCGGGCGTGCGTTCCGGGCCTCTGGCGCCCTGACCGATCGGTGAGATAGACATGATGCTTCCTTAACAAAAATTCCCCGGCGGATGACTCCGGCCGGGGATCGAGCGGAAAAGGATCGTTGCCTCTCCTTTTCTGTTCTGACTACATGCTCGATTAACCGCGCAGCAGGGCCAGCACGCCGTTCGGCAGCGAGTTGGCCTGGGCCAGGATGGCGGTACCGGCTTGCTGCAGGATCTGGCCGCGGGTCATGTTCGCGGTTTCTGCGGCAAAGTCGGTGTCCTGGATGCGGCTACGGGAAGCCGACAGGTTTTCCGTGGTCGTTTGCAGGTTCGAGATGGTCGAAGCGAAGCGGTTCTGGATCGCACCGAGTGCCGCGCGGTTGCTATTGATCGCGGTCAGCGCGGAATCGATCGTCAGCAGGGCCTTGTTGGCGCCTTCGACGGTGCTGACATCGATCGAGGAAACCGAGCTCAGCTGGCTGCCGACGGTGTCGTCGGTGCCCAGCACCGTGAGGTTGTCACCGGCGGTGCCTGGCGTGGTGGTGCCGGCGGCGGTGCCGGCGATCGAGAAGCCGGCGTCCGACGAGTACGTCACGGTGCCACCGACGGTCACGCCGGTTTCGTTCAGGTCCACGCCAACGCCGTTTTCGGCAGGGGTCGCGCCGAGCGCGGCGGAGACATCGGCGCCGCGCAACTTTGCTGCGGTTCCGCCAGTGGCACTGAGGCTGGTATCGGCGGCCGTCAGGGCGATCTGGATGTCATCGCCGGCCGCTTGATTCAGTTGCAGTTCCTTGGCGCCAGCCGCGGTCAGCTTGATACTGGCGGTAACGCCGGTGACGTTGCTTTGGGCATTCACTGCCTGCGCCAGGGCCGACAGGTCGCCGCCGGCGACCGACGAGGAAATCGTCACGGCCTGCGAGCTGGCGTTGTTGGCAATCGAGTTCGAACCGCGCAGCGTGAACTGGACTGAACCGTCTTTGATGCCGGAGATCGTTGCCACCGACGAGGCCTTGGCCGTGACGCCACTGCTCGACGCCTGCGCATTGACGTTCTCTGCAATCTTCTTGGCGGAATCGCCGTCCGCGATGGCCACGTTGGTCGTGACGCCACTGCCCGAACTGATTTGCAGGGTTTGGGCGGTCACGTTGTTGGCGGTGCCTCCCACTGCCTGGCTGATCGAAGCGCCGTCGACCTTTTTGGCAGCCGTGCCGCCTGGCAGCGTATTGTTGCCGATGTCGGAAGCGCGGGCGCTCGCCACACCGATGTTGATGGTCTGGTTGGCGTTGGCGCCGACCTGGAACTGGGTCGAGGTCAGGCTGCCGTCGAGGACGTTCTGGCCGTTGAACTGGGTGGTATTGGCCACGCGGTCCAGTTCCTGGGTCAGCGAGGTGACTTCGTTGTTGATCGACTTGCGGTCGGAATCAGAGTTGCTGCCGTTGGCCGACTGAACTGCCAGTTCGCGCACACGTTGCAGCAGATCGCCGGCAGTGCTGAGGCCGCCCTCGGCCGTCTGGGCCAGCGAAATACCGTCGTTGGCGTTACGGGCCGCTTGATTGTTACCGCGGATTTGCGAGGTGAAGCGCTCGGAAATCGCCAGACCGGCAGCATCGTCTTTTGCGCTGTTGATGCGCAGGCCGGACGACAGACGCTGCATCGATGTTGTCAGGGCGCTTTGCGACTGGCTCAGGTTACGCTGCGAGTTGAGGGAAGCGATGTTGGTATTGATATTTGCGGCCATGATGTTTCTCCAAACAGGTATTTCGGGGCGGGCGAGGTGCCACAGTTCACCTTGGTCTGCCACGCTGTTCCGTGACAATCAAACCGCAGTTGAAGCTGGTAACGGAGCTAGTTTGAAAAAGTTGATGGAGGAAAATAGAATTTATTTTCATGTCAGGCACTCAAGCCTGCCGCACCGGTCCCGCTTAAACGGCGGTGTTTGGTGGAACTTGAGGGTGAAAAAAATTATTTTTCGCCCTTAA
>CAMLHI010000148.1 GCA_946479705.1 uncultured Oxalobacteraceae bacterium | reverse complement strand
AGGGTGACCGAAATCGCTTCGCCGCCCACCAGGATCTTGCGCGGCTGGTAGGCAGGATCGCTGCCCAGGCCCGCGCCCAGCAGCCATTCCAGCTGCATCGGGGTGCAGTCGAACACGTCGACCCGGTGCGCCGCCAGGAAGGCCCACAGCAAGGCGCCGTCGACCCGCACCGCATCGGGCACCAGCACCAGCCGGTGGCCCGACAGCAGTTGCAGCCAGCACTGCACCGAGGCGTCGAACACCAGGGCGGCATTTTGCGCCACGGTGAGCGGGCGCGCGTCATCGGTGTCACCGGCGTCATGCAAGATCGCGCCCTCCAGCGCCTGCCACAGATTGTGCACCGCGCGCTGTTCGATCATCACGCCCTTGGGGGCGCCGGTCGAGCCGGAGGTATAGATGATGTAAGCCAGGTGGCTGGCGTCCAGGCCCAGCGCACCGGTATCGGGATTGGCGCCGTCCAGGGCGGCGATGCGCGCCGCTTCGTCGGCCGCGTCCAGCACCACCAGGGGGGCGCCGGCGCAGAAGTTTGCGAGACGCGCAGCCAGCGCCGCCTGGGTCAGCAGCGCCAGCGGCGCGCTGTCGGCCAGCATGCGCGCCAGGCGCTGGTCCGGCTGGCCGGGGTCGAGCGGGACGTAGGCGCTGCCGGCCTTGAGGATCGCCAGCAGGCCGACCATCATCGGGGCGCCCCGCTCGAGGCACAGCGCCACCGGACGGTCCGGTCGCGCGCCCAATTGCAGCAGGCGGCGCGCCAGCCGGTTGGCCTGGCGGTTCAATTCCTCGTAGCTGAGCTCACCGGCATCGCTCACCAGCGCCACCGCATGCGGCGTGCACGCCACCTGGGCTTCGAACAGCTGGTGCAGGCATGGCGCCAGGGCGGGCGGCTGGTCCTGCCAGTCGCGCAGCTGCAGCGCGCGCTGCGCCTGTCCCAGCACGTCGAGCCGGCCCAGCGGGGTGTGCGGCGCCTGTTCCAGCGCCGTCGCCAGGGTGGCCAGGGCATTGCCCATCAAGTCCCATACCCCTTCCGGCGCCAGCGACCGGTCGACCTGGACCCCGACGCTGAAGCCGTCATACAGGTCGTCCACCGACACGCTGAACGGATAGTTGGTGCGTTCATGGGCATCGACGAACTCGATCCCGGTCCAGGCTTGCGCGGCCTTGGCGCGCTGCTCGGGGCTGCGGCTGTCGGCCCCGCTGTGGCGGTAATTGAGCATCGAGGTGAACAGGGGCGCCGGGGCGCGTACCCCGCTGCAGCGCTGGGCCAGCGACAGGGGCGCCTGCTCATGGCGCAGCAGCTCGCTGAGCAGCGCGTGCACCTTGCGCAGGGCAGCCAGGGCGCCCGCCTCACCTACCTGCACGCGCAGCGGCAGCATATTGATGAACATGCCCAGCGCACGGTCGGCGCCCTCGATGCCATTCATGCGCCCGAACATCATGGTGCCGAACACAACGTCGTCGCGGCCGGCGACGCGCGCCAGCACCTGCGCCCAGGCCAGGTGGAACACGCTGGCGGCGCTGACGCCGGCCGTGCGCGCACAGGCCCGCAGGCGCCGGGACAGGTCCCCATCGAGCTCGCGCTGGTGGCTGACAATCCCGGCGCCGTCGCCCTTGGCGTCGCTCAGGCCGAACGGCGCGGTCGGTTCGTCGACATCGCCCAGCAGCGCGGTAAAGAAGCGTTCGTGCTCCTCGCGCGGGACGGCCAGGCGGGCCTGGGCCACGAAATTTCGGAACGGTACCGGCGCCGGCAGCACGGCATCGGGCGCCAGCAGCAGCGCCTCTACCTCGTCCATCAACAGGCGGATCGAGGTATTGTCGTCAATCAGGTGGTGCATCAGGTCGAGCACCACCCAGCGGCCATTGGGCGCATCCTGGGCCGCCAGCAGGCGCCACAGGGGCGCCCGACGCACATCCAGGCGCGAGCGGTGGGCGCCGTGCAGCGCCAGCAGTTGGCCGGCCACGTCGCCGGCGCCGGCATCGAGGTCGACCCACTCGAGCTCCAGGCGCGCCGCGCGCCACACCACCTGGACCGGCTCGCGCAGGCCTTCCCACACGAAGCCCGTGCGCAGGATGTCATGGCGCGCGATCACCGCCTGCAGGGCCTCGACGTAGCGCAGCAGACGCGCGCGGCTGTCGAAGGTGATTACCTTGGCGGTCAGGTAGACGTCGCCCTCGGCCTGCAGCAGATGGTGGAACAGCATCCCGTCCTGCAAGGGCGCCAGCGGATAAACGTCCTGCACATTGGCCGCGCCGCCCGGCACGCTGGCGACGATCGCCGCGATCTCGCCTTCGTTCAGGTCCACCAGCGGGAACATGGCCGGGGTGAGCGCGCTGCAGCCGGGCGCGATCGGGTTGGCCGGCACCACCAGCAGGACGCCGGCAGCGCGCTGCGCTGCCGCCAGGTCCTTCAGGGTCGGGCTGGCGAACAGGTCACGTACGTCCAGCCGCACGCCGGCGCGGCGCAGGCGCTCGATCAGCGCGACCGCCAGCAGCGAGTGGCCGCCCAGTTCGAAGAAGTTGTCGTGCCGTCCCACCCGCTCGAGCTTGAGCACGTCGGCCCAGATGCGCGCCAGGGTGGTTTCGAGCGTCCCGTGCGGGGCTTCCCAGGCGCGCGCCAGGTAGGCGTCGGCATCCGGCGCCGGCAGCGCCTTGCGGTCACGCTTGCCGTTGGCGGTCAACGGCAGCGCGGCCAGCGCCACGTAGGCGGCCGGCACCATGTGCTCGGGCAGCGCGCTCGCCAGGTGGGTGCGCAGCGCTTCGACATCCAGCACGGCGCCGCCCACGAGGGTGACGTAGGCGACCAGGCGCTTGTCGCCCGGACGGTCTTGGCGCGCCAGCACGGCCGCTTCGGCCACGCTCGGATGCTGGGCCAGGCGCGCCTCGATCTCGCCCAGCTCGATGCGGAAACCGCGCACCTTGACCTGGTTGTCGTTGCGGCCCAGGTATTCGATGCTGCCGTCGGCCAGGAAGCGTCCCAGGTCGCCCGTCTTGTACAGGCGCGCTTCGGGATCGGCACTGAACGGATCGGCGCCGAAGCGCTCTGCGGTCAGCTCGGGGCGGTTCAGGTAGCCGCGCGCCACGCCGGCGCCGCCCACGTACAACTCGCCTTCCACACCCAGCGGCGCCAGCCGGCGCTGCCCGTCCAGCACGTAGACGGTCAGGTCCGGAATGCGGGTGCCGATCGGGCTGGCGCCGAAACGCTCGCAGTCGGCCGCGCTCAGGAGCCGGTAGGTCACGTGCACCGTGGTCTCGGTGATGCCGTACATATTGACCAGCTGAGTGGCGTGGTTGAGAGGACGGGCGAACCACGGCGCCAGGGTCGCCACTTCCAGGGCTTCGCCGCCGAAGATCACCTGGCGCAGCCGATGCGTCGGCGTGGCGCCGCCATGCAAGCTGTCGGCCTGGGCGGCAACCAGCTGGCCGAAGGCGCTGGGGGTCTGGTTCAGCACCGTCACGCCGTGCTCGCACAGCAGCGCGTAAAAGGCTGCGGGCGAGCGGGCGGTGTCGCTCGGTAC
This sequence comes from uncultured Oxalobacteraceae bacterium, assembly GCA_946479705.1. The sequence continues at coordinate 2,267 of CAMLHI010000148.1, read as the reverse complement.
GATCACCAGTTCGCCGCCATAGGCCAGCGCGCCCCAGATTTCCCATACCGAGAAGTCGAAGGCATACGAGTGGAACAGGGTCCAGACGTCGGCCGGGCCGAAGCCGAACCAGGCGTCGGTGGCCGAGAACAGGCGCGCCACGTTGGCGTGTTCCACCATCACGCCCTTGGGATTGCCGGTCGAGCCGGAGGTGTAGATGATGTAGGCCAGGTTGCGCGAGTTCAGGCCCGCGCTGGACGGATTGGTGGCCGCTTCGCCCGCCCACAGGTGGGCATCGGCATTCAGGTCGAGCACCGTGGGAGCGGCATCGCCCGGCAAGTGCGCCCCGTCGGTCAGCACCACCCGCGGCGCGCTGTCGGCCAGCATGAAGGCCAGGCGTTCCCGCGGATAGGCCGGATCGAGCGGCAGGTAGGCGCCGCCGGCCTTGAGGATGGCCAGCAAGCCCACCACCATCTCCAGATCGCGCCCCACGCACACGCCCACCAGCACTTCCGGGCCCACGCCTTGGGCGCGCAGGTAGTGCGCCAGGCGGTTGGCGCGGGTATTCAACTGGCCGTACGACAGCGTGCGGTCCTGGTAGCGCACGGCGGTGGCCTGCGGCCGCGCGGCGGCCTGGGCTTCGACCAGCTGATGGATGCAGGCGCTGTGCGGATAGGCCGGGCCGGGTGCGTTCCAGTCCAGCAGCAGGCTCCGTTCCTCCTTGCCCACCAGGTCGATCCGGGCCACTGGCTGCCGCTCATCGGCCAGCATGGCGCCCAGCACCTGGCGCAAATAGCCGGCGTGGCGTTCGATGCTGGCGCGCTCGAACAGCGCGCTGGCATAGCCCAGCGCGCCGGCGATGGCGCCGCCCGCCTCGCCCAGGGTCAGTTCGAGGTCGAACTTGACCACGTCGTAGGACAGCTCGGCCGGCGAAGCCACCAGGCCGGGCAGCGCCAGCTGCGCCTCATCCTCGTTCTGCCAGGCCAGCATCACCTGGAACAGCGGCGTATGGGCCAGGCTGCGCGGCGGCTTGACCAGCTCGACCACCTGTTCGAACGGCAGGTCCTGGTGTTCCTGGGCGTCCAGGGCGCGCGTCTTGACATGCTGGAGCAGCGCGGCCACGCTGCCCTCGGGGCGGATGCGCAGCGCCTGGGTATTGACGAAAAAGCCGATCAGCCCTTCCGTCTCGCTGCGTGCGCGGTTGGCGATCGGCGTGCCGATCACCACCTCGTCCTGGCTGGCCAGGCGCGCCAGCACGCAGCTCCAGGCGGCCAGCACCAGCATGTACAGGGTTATGCCATGGCGCTGGGCCAGCGCTTTCAAGCCCGCGGTCTGGGCGGCGTCGATGTGAATCGGCACCTGGGCGCCGGCGAAGCTCTGCTCGGCCGGACGGGCGAAATCGGTGGGCAGCGCCAGTTGCGCCGGCGCGCCCCCCAGCGTCTCGCGCCAGTAACCGCTCTGGCGCTCCAGCACCTCCCCGCTCAGGTACTGGCGCTGCCACACGGCGTAGTCGGCGTACTGGATCGGCAGCGGCGCCAGCGCGGCCGCGCGGCCTTCGTGGGCCGCGCCATACAGCTGGCCCAGTTCGGTGACCAGCACCGCCATCGACCAGGCATCCGAGACGATGTGGTGCATGGTGATCAGCAGCACGTACTCGTCGTCGGCCGTCCGCAGCAGGCGTCCGCGGATCAGCGGTCCGTGGCGCAGGTCGAAAGCGCCATCCGCTTCCTCGCGCTGGTGACGCGCCAGCGCCGCCGCGCCATCGGGCTGGCCGCGCAGATCGTGCCGGACCAGCGCGAAGCCGGTGTCAGCGGCGCCGATGACCTGGACCGGCTGCTCGCCCTCCTGGGCAAAGGTGGTGCGCAGCGCTTCATGGCGCGCCACCAGCGCGCCCAGTGCCGTTTGCAGGGCAGCGACGTCCAGCTTTCCTTGCAGGCGCAGGCCGGTGGGAATATGGTAGGCGGCGCTGACGCCGTCGATCTGGGCCAGGAACCACAGCCGCTGCTGGGCGAACGACAGCGGCAGCGGCTGGGCGCGCAGGCCTGGCGACAGCGGCGCGATCACGTCCCCGCTGCGCGCCGCGCCGTCCAGGCGCGCGGCAAAGGCGCTCAGCACCGGATGGGCGAACAGCTCGCGCATGGGAACCTCGATTCCCAGCGCCCCGCGCAGGCGCGCCATCTGGGTCACCGCCAGCAGCGAGTGGCCGCCCAGTTCGAAGAAGTTGTCGTGCCGCCCCACCCGCTCGAGCTTGAGCACGTCGGCCCAGATGCGCGCCAGGGTGGTTTCGA
>CAMLHI010000147.1 GCA_946479705.1 uncultured Oxalobacteraceae bacterium | reverse complement strand
CCGGCAGTGAGAAACACCACATCGGGCGCCATCAGCGACAGCACCGTCTCCACATCGCCCTCGCGGGTGGCACGCAGCCAGGTCTCGATCACGGTATGGATTGCGCTTTCGTCGTCGCTCATGGCAGCCCTCACATTTGCTGGAACAGGTGGGAATGATTGCGGCTGACTTCCAGCGCGCCGGCGAAGTTGCGCACCTTGAGCATCTGCCGCCCCCGGTCATCGCGCGCGACTTCGGCAATCGCATCGACCCGCACCAAGGTAGACCGGTGAATGCGCCAGAACTCCTTCGGATCGAGCTCCGCTTCGAGCTCCTTGAGCGTTTTCCGGATCAGCATCTCGGCCTGCGCGGTTTGCACCACCGTGTACTTTTCGTCCGAGCGGAAGAACAGCACTTCCTTGGTGCTGATCATGCGCAGGCTGCTGCCCACCTGCGCCTGGATCCAGCGCAGGTATTCCTGCGGCTTGCCGCCGCCCTGCTGCAGCGCGCGGGTCAGCTGTTCGAGCTGGGCGCCGATGTCCTGCGGGGCGCGCGTCAGGCGCGTGCGCAGGCGGTCGCAGGTGCGGCGCAGGCGCTCTGGCGAGACCGGCTTGAGCAGATAATCCATCGCGCCATGCTCGAAAGCGTCCAGCGCGTACTGGTCGTAGGCCGTCACGAAGACGATATGGCAGCTCTCGTACATGTGGCGCGCCGCCTCGATGCCGCTCTGGCCCGGCATGCGGATGTCGAGAAAGACGATGTCAGGCTTTAGCTGGGCCGCCATCGACACGGCATCGACGCCGTTGGACGCCTCGCCCAGGATCGACAGTTCCGGCCACGCCTCCTGCAGGCGCAGGCGCAGCTGGTCGCGCATGGGCTGCTCGTCGTCGACGATCAGGGCGGTCACGGGCTTGGTGCTCATCGGTGTTTCTCCAGCGTGGTGTAGGGGACGCGGATCGATGCCAGCGCGCCGCCGTCGACGGGGCTTTCGATCACCAGTTCGGCATCGCTGCCGTACAGCAGGTGCAGGCGCTCGCGGATGTTGGCCAGTCCGACGCCATCGCCAGCATGCATGTTAAACCCGACGCCGTTATCGCGTACGTCCACTTGCAGCTTGCCGTCGATGAGGAAGGCGCGCACGTCGATGCGTCCGCCTTCGATCTTGGGCTCGAGCCCGTGCTTGATGGCGTTTTCGATCAGGGTCGGCAGCATCATCGGCGGGAAGGGCGCCTGGTCGAGGTAGTCGGGCACGTCGAAGCTGACGGCCAGCCGGTCCTTCATACGCGCCTGCATGATGGCCAGGTAGGCGCGCGACAGTTCGACCTGGCGGCCCAGCGTGCCGCCGCCGCTCGAACGCAGCTGTGGCATGGTGGCGCGCAGGTAGTCGATCAGGTGCATGTGGACCTTGGCGGCCTGGGGCGGATCGGTCTCGATCAGCTGGCCGATCAGGGCGAGGGTGTTGAACAGGAAGTGCGGTTCGATCTGGGCCTGCAGGGTGGCCATCTGGGCTTCGACCAGGCGCCGCTCCAGCGTGGCCACGTCAGCCTGGGCGGTGGCTTCCTTGGCCATCAGCTCGGCCCGGCGCTTGCCGCCCGCCAGCACCTTGACCGCGATGGAAATCAGCACCAGGCTCATGCCGGTCTCGCCGGAATCGAACGCGATGCCGGTCACCATGATGGTCAGCACCGAGATGATCACCAGCTGGCGCCACTCGACCACCGCAAGCCAGTCGAAGAAGCGCCACCACAGCACGACCGCTTCGGCGGCCGCGTCGCGGAGCGCATCCATGCCCTTGTTGAACTGGCTCGCCTTCACGTCTTTACTCCCCCCGATCGCCTACTGGCTTGTACGGCGTGGCCTTGCCGCGGCGCTTCTCCAGGATGAAAGCGCCCATCACCAGCTTAACGGCCATGAAGATAACAAACAAGGTCAGTGCCAGCGGAACCAGGGTCAGCGCCAGCGCCAGCATCACGCAGGTGACCGCCAGCGACGGCCACGACATTGCGGCGATCGACGCGCCGGCATTGCGCGCGGCCTTGACGATCGTGTGCCCCAGTTCTTCGATCAGGGCAAACAGGCGGTTGAGGGTAGGGTTGTCCATCTGAATTCTCCAGTCGGTTGATCGATGGGTGCACTCTACCAATGCCGCTCGGGCGGCTCCATGCCGCTCCGACCAACGGCCGTTTTCGAGGCATGACCGGTTGGACCGGCGGATGGGATGTGTTGCGAGCGAGTCTATATGCGAATATTATCAAAATTAACATGATAAATGTCAAAATGCATGATACTATGAATCACTATCTATTAACCTTAGGATAACTCGATGCGTCACATGCCTTTGATTGCCCTGTTGTTGTCGACCGTCGCCAGCACCGGCGTCCAGGCAAGCGTGCTCAATTTCACCACGCAGATGGGCAACGCCAACATTTACACGCTGCACGATTTCAATGCCTCGAACAGCGATGTGGAGGGGGCGATCGTGTCTGGCGGCAGCGTGACGGCGTCCAGCTACGCCATCAATCACAAGGACGTCGATGCCTATGGCGCCTACGCGGTGGTAGCGCGCAATAACCTGACCGTCAGCAACGGCTCTATCGAAAACGGCAAGGCCTACGCCGGCGGCAACACCACGCTCACCAACGTCACCCCGCCGGCCACCTCGGCCACCAGCCCGGTCAACTTCGACCAGCTGGCCGACTATTACAACGCGCTGGCCACGAACCTGAGCCACGTTGGCGCCACCGGCACGGTCGCCAGCAAATATAGCGGCGTGCTGGTTACCGGCAGCGGCAACGGCAAGGTCGACGTGTTCAACGTCGCCAGCAGCATGTTCGCCAATTCGAGCAGCTTTGAGCTGGCGGGCCTGACGGCGGGCCAGACGCTGATCTTCAACATCAGCGGCAGCAGCGGCACCTTCAACAATGGCGGCGTCAGCTTCAATCCCCTGAGTGGCTACAACGTGCTGTTCAACTTCTACGAAGCCACCACGCTGGACGTGCGCGGCGTGATCGGCAGCGTGCTCGCCACCAAGGCCACGGTTGGCCCGAACTATGGCGTCATCAACGGCAACGTGGTGGTCGACGCCTGGAATTCCTCGGTGCAGGTCAACGCCAATCACTACTTCCAGCCGGTCGAAGTCACCGGCTTCGACGTGCCGGGAACTCCCACCACGCCCACCCGTCGCGCCGACGTGCCGGAACCGGCCGGCGTAGCCCTGTTCCTGGGCGCCCTGGCCATGGCAGGCCTGGTGCGGCGCAAGCGCGCGCCGAAGTAAGCCTTACGGCGGCACGCGCAGCGCCGCCAGCACCATCTCGACGATGGTCTCCTCGGCCTCGTCGAAATCCTTCCGGCTCAACTGCCTGCGGTTGAGCACCAGCGCCATCTGCGCCGAAAAATCGGCATAGGACTGGGTCATCGCCCAGATCGCAAACAGCAGATGGGTCGCGTTGACCGCGCCGATCTTCCCCTCCGCCATCCAGCCTTCGAAGGCCTCGATATCCTTGCGCAGCAGCGGCACCACGCGGCTCTGGATCTGCGCGCCGTACAGTTTGGCGCCGCCGATCACTTCAAGCGCGTACACGCGTGAAGCGTAGGGTTGCTCGCGCGAGAAGCGCAGCTTGGCCTTGACGTAGGCGCGCAGCATGTCGGCCGGTTCCTGCCCCGGCGCGGCCAGCGATTCCATGCGCGCCAGCCATTCGTCGAGCACGCCGTCGAGCACCCGTTCGTACAGCGCCTGCTTGGTCGGGAAGTAGTACAGCAGGTTCTGTTTCGACAGGCCGGCATTCTCGGCCACCGTGGCCACCGAGGTGCCCTGGTAGCCGCATTCGGCGAATACCTTGACCGCCTCGGCGAGAATGTCGGCCTCGAGCTTTTCGCGGTCGACGATGCGCCGCCTGGGTTTGACGATGTCCATTCGCGTCCTCTAATTAGCGTACCGATTGCAGGAAAGCGGTCAGCTGCGGCGCGTCCGCGCTGTAGGCGACGTTGAAGCGGAACCACACCGACTCGGCCGGGCGCAGCATGAAGAATTCGTGCGGCGAGAGCAGGATACCGCGCTTGAGCGCACGGTCGGCGATGGCCTTGCCGTTGAATTGCGCGCTCGGCGGCTCGGGCCAGCCGGCGCTGACGAACATGCCGCCTTTCGGCCTGGCCAGCGGCATCAGGCCGGCATCGGCAAGCTGTTCGATGGTGCGCTCGCGTGCGGCCGTCAACTGCGCGAGCAGCTTGTCCACCATGCGCCGGTAGGGCCGCGCCGAAATGGCGTGATATACCGCGCGCTCGTTGATCTCGGACGTGGTCAGCCCGGTCAGCATTTTCACCCGCAGCAGTTCCGGCACCAGCGACTGCGAGGCGCAGATCGAGCCGGCGCGCAGCACCGGCGAGAGAACCTTGGAGAAGCTGCCGACACGGATCACGCGGCGCAGCGCGTCCATGGCGGCCAGTGAGGCCTCGCCGCGCTGGGCCAGTTCGCGGTAGATGTCGTCCTCGACCAGCCAGAAATCGAATTGCTCGGCCAGCGCGAGCAGGCGGTGCGCCTGCGCCGCCGAGAGCGAGGTGCCGAGCGGGTTTTGCAGCACCGTATTGACGAACATGAGCTTGGGCTGGGTCTCGCGCGCCGTGCGTTCGAGCCCGTCCAGGTCGAGCCCCGCCTCTCCGCGCGCGATGCCGACCGGCTTGCAGCCATGATGGCGGATCAGCGAGATCAGGTTGCTGTAGCCGGGGTCTTCCACCAGCACGGTGTCGCCGGGGCGGGTGAGGGTGCGCAGGATCAGGTCGAAGGCATGGGTGGCGCCGTTGGTGAGCACGATCTGCTCGGGCGACACCGCCACCAGGTCTTCCGACAGCGTGGCCGCCAGGTGCTGGCGCAGGGTCGGAAAGCCGAGCGGGTGGCCGTAGCCGCGCAGGCGGTTGGCCGGAATCTTCATGGCGTGGCGCACCGCGTCGAGGATGGTGGTCTCGCCATACCACTCGGGCGGCAGCCAGCCGGCGCCGGCCGGCAATGCGTCCGACACGCCCGAATACAGGTCCGGCGTGAGGGCATCGATGGCGCCGGCGGTGGGCTGCACCAGCGGCGCCGGCGCGGCCGGAACGTCGCTGCGCGCGACAAAGAAGCCGGCGCCCCGGCGCGAGGATAGCAGGCCCAGTTCGAGCAGGCGGTCGTACGCTTCGACCACCGTGAAAGTGCTCACGCCATTGGCCTTGGCGAAGCGGCGCACCGAGGGCATCTTGGTGCCGATCCGCAAGGTGCGCGCCTTGACCAGCTGCGTGATCGCCGCGACGATCTGGTCGACCAGGCTGCCGCGCCTGCGGTCGATTTCCAGGGTCGGACATTCAGATTCTTCCATCCACACACTCCCATTGTCGAGCTGCGCAAAACTGTATTGTTTTCGCCACCTGTACGGTTGGCGAGTTTTGCGGTTCGTGTATATGTGCCATAGTTGTACCGCTGTCTATTATTGCAACATGATTTTGCCAACTGGTAAATAATTTTTTTAGTTGTAAAAAAATCTGGAGACCGTATGAACGAGTCCAAGCCCGACACCATGGCGTCCTTCTGGATGCCCTTCACGAACAACCGCGATTTCAAGCGCAACCCCCGGCTGCTGGTCTCGGCCGAAGGCATGTATTACAAGGATGTGGACGGCAACAGCATCCTGGACGGTACCGCCGGGCTGTGGTGCGTGCCGTGCGGGCACGCCCAGCCGAAGATCGTCGCCGCCGTGCGCGAGATGGTCGGCCAGCTCGATTTCGCACCCACCTTCCAGATGGGCCACCCGGCCGCGTTCGACCTGGCCGAC
>CAMLHI010000146.1 GCA_946479705.1 uncultured Oxalobacteraceae bacterium | reverse complement strand
TTACGAGATCCTTGGGGTCGCGAAGAATTCTTCGGAAGAAGAAATCAAGAAGAGCTATCGCAAGCTCGCGATGAAGTACCATCCGGACCGCAATCCGGACAGTAAGGAATCGGAAGAGAAGTTCAAGGAAGTCAAGGAAGCCTACGAGATGCTGACCAATCCGGAAAAGCGCGAGGCCTACGACCGTTACGGCCATGCCGGCGTCGATCCGAACATGGGTGGCGGCGGCGGCGCGGGCGGCTTCGGCGCGGGCGGCTTTGCCGACAGCTTCGGCGACATTTTCGGCGACATTTTCGGCGGCGGCGGCCGTGGCCGCAGTTCCGGCCCGCAGGTCTACCGCGGCGCCGACCTGCGCTACAACCTTGAAATTACCCTGGAACAGGCCGCGCACGGCTTCGACACCACCATCCGCGTGCCGAGCTGGGACAAGTGCGACACCTGCCACGGCAGCGGCGCCAAGCCGGGAACCTCGCCGGTCACTTGCGGCACCTGCGGCGGCCATGGCCAGGTGCGCATGCAGCAGGGCTTCTTCAGCATCCAGCAGACCTGCCCCAAGTGCCACGGCAACGGCAAGGTCATCACCGACCCGTGCGCCTCATGCGGCGGCCAGGGGCGCATCAAGCGCAACAAGACGCTGGAAGTGAAGATCCCGGCCGGTATCGACAATGGCATGCGGATCCGCTCGACCGGCAACGGCGAACCGGGCACCAATGGCGGCCCGAGCGGCGACCTGTACGTGGAAATCCACATCAAGCCGCACGCGGTATTCCAGCGCGAAGGCGACGACCTGCATTGCGAGATGCCGATTTCCTTCGTCAAGGCGACCCTGGGCGGCGAGATCGAAGTGCCTACCCTGTCGGGCAAGGTCTCGTTCACGATTCCCGAAGGCACCCAGTCGGGCAAGACCTTCCGCCTGAAAGGCAAGGGCATCAAGGGCGTGCGTTCCGGTTACGCGGGCGACCTGTTCTGCCATGTAGCGGTCGAAACGCCGGTCAAGCTGACCGAAAAGCAAAAGGATTTGCTGCGCGAATTCGAACGCCTGACGGTCGAAGGCGGCGCCAAGCACAGCCCGCAGAGCAAGGGCTGGATGGACAAGGTCAAGGACTTTTTCGAGTAAGCCTCTACCCCAGGCGAGCCCACAAAACCGCCGACGCGCGCAAGCCGCCGGCGGTTTTTTCATGGGCGCGCCTTGCCAAGCGATCATTACGCCGATCGGGTAAAATGGCGTCCTGCACACCCCGCACCCAAACCAACCGCTGAAGTCCGGCCATGCCGCCAGCGGTTTTTTTTCGAGCACAGGATTTCTCATGACCACACTCATTCCCGATACTGAAGCGCTGTTCAAGCGTAACCGCGACTGGGCCGCTTCGATGGTCGCCAAAGACCCGGATTTCTTCAAGTCCCTGGCCTCGCAGCAAACGCCGGAATACCTGTGGATCGGCTGCTCCGACAGCCGCGTGCCCGCCAACGAACTGCTGGGCCTGGCCCCGGGCGAACTGTTCGTGCACCGGAATATCGCCAACGTGGTGGTGCATTCCGACCTGAATTGCCTGACCGTGCTGCAGTTCGCCATCGACGTACTGAAGGTCAAGCACGTGATCGTCTGCGGCCATTACGGCTGCTCGGGCGTGCATGCCGCCATGATCAACCGCCGCGTCGGCCTGGCCGACAACTGGCTGCGCCATGTGCAGGACGTGCACCAGAAGCACGAGCGCTACCTGGGCGACGTGCTGCCCTCGAAGGAACGGGCCGACCGCCTGTGCGAACTGAACGTCATCGAGCAGGTCGTCAACACCGCCCAGACCACCATCGTCCAGGACGCCTGGGAGCGCGGCCAGCAGCTCACCATCCACGGCTGGGTCTACGGCTTGCAGGACGGCTTGCTGCGCGACCTCGGCATGAGCGTTAGCCATGCCGAAGACCTGGCACCGCGCTGGAAAGCCCGCCTGCTGGACTATGAAGACGGGGTCGACGCGCTGCCCAAATAATTGCTATGCTGTCAGGTCGACAACCCAGACCTGGAGTAGTGCAATGATCGAGCTCGTGAGTGTTCCGCATATCGTGCCGCTGGACGATATCCTGCCGGATGAACCGCTGTTGATGATGGGCGCGGGGCCCGTGCCCATCCCGCAGCGGGTGGCGGCGGCGAACTCGATCGTCATCAACCACCTGGGCGAGACCATGAACAAGGTCATCGCCCAGGTCAAGGACATGGGCCGCTATGTATTCCAGACCCGCTCGCCCTATGTGATGGGCGTGGGCGGCCCCGGTTCGGCGGCCATGGAAATGGCCATCGCCAACCTGGTGCGTCCGGGCGACAAGGTGCTGTGCATCTGCAATGGCTACTTCAGCCGGCGCATGGCCGAGATGGTCGCGCGCGTGCGCGGCGAGGCCACCATCCTGGAGATCGGCGCCAACGAAGGCGCCAGCGTCGAGCAGGTCGAACGCACGCTGCACCAGGGCGGCTTCGATGCCATCACCCTGGTGCAGGGCGAAACCTCCAATACCGTGTGCAACCGCAACCTGGCGGCCATCTCGCGCATGGCCCACGAACTGGGCTGCCTGGTGATCGTGGACGCGGTCTGCACGCTCAGCACCATGCCGCTGGAAATGGACAACTGGCAGATCGACGCCGTCATCACCGGCGGCCAGAAGGGCCTGTCCTCGATTCCCGGCGTGTCGCTGCTGGCGTTTTCCGAGCATGCCTGGGAAAAGAAAATCGCCACGCGCACCGAGCTGCCCTTCCACTGGTGCCTCGACGCCCAGCTGGCCGACAAGTTCTGGAACCAGAAGTCTTACCACTATACGGCGCCGGTGTCGGGCATCCTGGCGCTGCATGAAGCCTTGCGCCTGGTGTGCGGCGAAACCCTGCCCAAGCGCTTCCAGCGCCATCTGCAATGCTCACGGGCGCTGCAGGCCGGGATCGAAGGAATGGGATTGAAGCTGCTGGTGGCGCCGGAACACCGGCTCAACTCGGTGATCGGCATCGTGGTACCCGAGCAGGTGGTGGCGGCCGCGGTGCTGCAGCACATGTCGCGCGTGCACAAGGTGGAAATTTCCGGCGCCTTCGGCATGAACATCGTGCGCATCGGCCAGATGGGCGAGCAGAGCCGCGCCCACAATCTGTTCCGTACCCTGCATGCGCTCGGGTCGAGCATGCAGGTGGCCGGCGCGACATTGGACCTGCCGGCCGGCATGGCCGAACTGGAGCGGGCCCTGTCCGAGCCCGCCGCCAGTTAGCTGTCTACTTACATGCTTTCCATCACCACGCGTGCGTGCAGCGGCTGCACCGGACGTGCGTTGTGGGTGTACACATGGTGGAATTGCTTGAGCTGGGCCTTGGACATTTCCACCGGCGTCTTCAGCACGAACCAGTTGACTTCCTCGCTGCATGGCGGGGTGGTCAGCGAGCCGGCGAAGTTGTAGTAGCCCTGGGTGGCTGGCAGCACCGAAGCGATGTCCAGGCTCACGCCCTCGGCCGCGACTTCCTTGCCCTTTTCCGCGGGCAGGTGCGAGAACACATTGGCCAGGGTTGGGTTGTCCTTGCCTTCCTTGAACAGGACGGCGACCACGGCCAGCTTGCCCTCGGCGCTCTTGTGCACCAGGTGGGCCACCAGCGGATAAGCCTTGCCGTTGATGCGTTCTTCGCTTGGGGTGTGGAAGTGGAATTGCAGCAGGTCGTAGCGCACGCCGGCGAGGGTGATGCCGCTGCCGGCGTCATAATTGGCCTGGATGGTATGGCCGTTGTCGATCACGCGCAGGGCGCTCGGCTTGTAGTCGAAGGCGATCGGGTCGAGCTTGCCCTTGGTGGTGGCGCGGATGTCGATCGGCGACTGGTGGTGGCCCAGCTTGCAGGTCGAGAACTCGCTCTTCAGGCTGCCCCATTGCTGCGGACCATGTTTGCCTTCATAGCCCCAGTCGTGGGCCGGCTCGGCAAACGCGCTCATCGGGAAGGCAAGCGCGCACAGCAGCGCGGTAACGGTCATACGGATGGTCATGGTGTTCCTCTTGATTGGATTGAGCGGTGTGGCGGCGGGTCATTGGCCAACGGATAGCGCGGCAGACAGAGGTCGCGGTGTGCCACGGAAATAATCATAGACACAAAACATAGATATTGCGATGTGGAATTATATTTCGTTACCGTAATACAACACTTGGAAGCGCGAATTGCTATGTCATCTGACAACAACGACTTGATCTACCTGCGCGACGAAGTGCGCCGCTTTGTGTGGGAGCGCGACTGGGATCAGTTCCACAAGCCAAAGAATCTGGCCTCGGCGCTGTGTGTGGAAGCGGCCGAGCTGCTGGAGCATTTCCAGTGGCTCGACAGCGGATCGAAGGAAGAATTGGGCGACGCCCGGCGCGAGCAGGTCGGCCACGAGATGGCCGACGTGCTGGTGTATCTGGTGCGCCTGGCCGACAAGCTCGATATCGACCTTGGCCAGGCGGTGACGGACAAGATGGTGATCAACCGCGCGAAGTACCCGGCCGACAAGGTGCGCGGCGATGCGCGCAAGTACGACGAATACGACTGAGCGACCGGCGGCTACACGCCGCCCATGCAGATGTACTTGATGACCAGGTAGTCCTCGATGCCGTAGGCGGAGCCTTCGCGCCCCAGTCCCGACTGCTTGACGCCGCCGAACGGCGCCACTTCCGTCGAGATCAGCCCGGTATTCACGCCCACCATGCCGCTCTCCAGCGCCTCGGCCACGCGCCACACGCGGCCGATGTCGCGCGCATAGAAGTAGGCGGCCAGGCCGAATTCGCTGGCGTTGGCCATGGCGATGACGTCGTCCTCGTCGCGGAAGCGAAACAGCGGCGCCAGCGGTCCGAAGGTTTCCTCGCTGGCCACGCGCATATCGGATGTCACCTCGGTCATCACGGTGGGCTGGAAAAAGCTGTGGCCCAGGGCATGGCGCTGCCCGCCCACCAGCAGCCTGGCGCCCTTGGCCAGCGCGTCGGCGATGTGTTCCTCCACCTTGAGCACGGCCTTTTCCTCGATCAGCGGACCCTGGGTGACGCCCGGCTCGGTGCCATCGCCCACCTTCAGCTTGCCCACCGCCGCCACCAGCTTTTGCGCGAAGGCCTCGTACACGCCGTCCTGCACGTAGAGGCGGTTGGCGCACACGCAGGTCTGGCCGGCGTTGCGGTACTTGGACGCGATGGCGCCCTCGACCGCCGCATCGAGGTCGGCATCGTCGAACACGATGAACGGCGCATTGCCGCCCAGCTCCAGCGACAGTTTCTTGATCGTGGGCGCGCACTGCTGCATCAGCAAGCGCCCCACCTGGGTCGAGCCGGTGAAGCTGAGTTTCCTGACGATGGGATTGCTGGTCATTTCCCCGCCGATGGCCTTGGAGTCGCCGGTGACGACGCTGAACACGCCCTGCGGCACGCCGGCGCGTTCGGCCAGCACGGCCAGCGCCAGGGCCGAGAAAGGCGTCAGCTCGGCCGGCTTGACCACCATCGGGCAGCCGGCCGCCAGCGCCGGTCCGGCCTTCCTGGTAATCATCGCCGCCGGAAAATTCCATGGCGTAATCGCCGCGCACACGCCGATCGGCTCGCGCGTGACCACGATGCGCCGGTCCGGCCAGGGCGAGGCCAGGGTATCGCCCGCCACCCGCTTGCCTTCCTCGGCAAACCACTCGATGAAGGCCGCTGCGTAGACGATCTCGCCCTTCGATTCGGCCATCGGCTTGCCCTGCTCGGCCGTCATGATCAGCGCCAGGTCCTCGGCGTTGGCCAGCATCAGCTCGTTCCAGCGGCGCAGGATC
>CAMLHI010000145.1 GCA_946479705.1 uncultured Oxalobacteraceae bacterium | reverse complement strand
GCAGAACGGGCACGAAAAGCCGTTCAAGGTCGCCTACTTCGGTATCGGCAATGAGTTGTGGGGCTGCGGCGGCAACATTAAGCCCGACTACTACGCAAACCTGTACAGCAATTACGAGAATTTCCTGAGGTCGCCCGACAAGGCCAGGCCGAAAATGATTGCCAGCGGCGGCGACACCGGGTGGACCGACGTCCTGAGCAAGGAACTGAAGGGCCGCACGGCCGGCATCAGCATCCACCAGTACACCATCCCGGGCACTTGGGAGGTCAAGGGCAAGGACCTCGGCTTCAAGGAAGTCGAGTGGATGTCGACCCTGGCCAATACCTTGAAGATGGATCAGGTGATCAAAGATCACGTGGCCGTGCTGGACAAGCACGATCCCGAAAAGAAGATCGGACTGATGGTCGACGAGTGGGGCACCTGGTACGACGAAGCGGGCGCCAGAAGCGCCTTGTTCCAGCAGAATTCCCTGCGCGACGCGCTCGTGGCTGCGCTCAACTTCAACATCTTCCATGCGCACGCGGAGCGGGTCCCCATGACCACCATCGCCCAGATGGTCAATGTCCTGCAGGCGATGATCCTGACCGACAAGGAGAAGATGGTCCTGACCCCGACCTACTACGCCTTCCAGATGTATGTGCCGTTCCAGGATGCCAAGTCGCTGCCGCTGGCAATCAAGGACAACACCAGCTACACCCTGGGCACGACGACCATTCCGGGCGTGAGCGCTTCGGCGGCACGCGCCAAGGACGGCAAGGTGTACCTGGCGCTGGTCAACACCGATCCGTCCAAGGCGGTCGATGTCGCCGTCGACGTCGCAGGCACCAAGGTCAAAGCTGCGGCCGGCAAGGTGCTGACCGCGGCCGCGATGGATGCCCATAACACCTTCCAGAATCCGCGGACCATCACGCCGGCGCCGTACAGCGCGCGCGCGGCCGGCGGCAAGCTGTCGATCAAGATGCCTGCCAAGGCCGTGATGGTGCTCGCTCTGGACGAGTAATCGCGCAGCGCGCAAGCGCCGCGTCGTCGCCTGTCGCATGCACGCACCGGACGCGGACGCCGTCAGCGGCGTGCATGCACCAATAGCACCTGTCCTACGCCGAACAGGAGCGGCACCAGTTCGCCGCTCCGCCCCCCCCCCCGACATCAGGAATGCGCCAGCTGCGCACACCGCCTAATCGTGAATGCGCGGCGATGCCTGCCGCAATGCCGCCCCCCTCCCCCGGGCACAGCCCGCACTTTTTTTGCCGGTGGCGTCGTAACAGCCCGAGGAGATGCGGCGCGGGCACTTTCCGTCTCACGTTTACTTTTGATGCACAGGGTGATCGTGTACCATTGCCGCCGTGACAGGCGCCTACTACGTCTGAACGCAAGGGCGGCAAGGCCGTCATTACGATCGCGCCGCATGGCGCCTTTGTAGCAATCCTCAAATAAAACTGCATGGAGACCCCCGCATGAACATCATCAAACACAGCCTGGCCGTTCTCGGCATGATCGCGGCACCGGCTTTTGCCGCCAGCCAGGTCAGCATCAGCATCGACGCCGGCAAACCCGGCCCGGTCATCAGCAAGTACGTGTACGGCCAGTTCGCCGAAAACCTCGGCACCGGCGTCTACGGCGGCCTGTGGGTCGGCACCAAGTCGACCATCCCCAACACCGGGGGCTGGCGCAATGACGTCGTCGGCGCGCTCAAGGAACTGCATGTGCCGGTGGTACGCTGGCCGGGCGGCTGCTTCGCCGACACCTACCATTGGGGCGACGGCATCGGCCCCCAGGACAAGCGTCCGAGCAACATCAGCGGTGGCAATGTCGACGCCATCAACGCCGTCGGCACCCACGAATTCTTCGACCTGATCGACATGCTGGGCGCCGAAGCCTACATCAACGGCAACGTCGGTACCGGCACCGTGCAGGAGATGGCCGATTGGGTCGAGTACATGACCGCGGACGGCGGCTCCCCCCTGGCCCGGCTGCGCGCGCAGAACGGGCACGAAAAGCCGTTCAAGGTCGCCTACTTCGGTATCGGCAATGAGCTGTGGGGATGCGGCGGCAACCTGAAGCCCGACTACTATGCCAACCTGTACAGCAATTACGAGAATTTCCTGAGGTCGCCCGGCACGACCAGGCCGAAAATGATCGCCAGCGGCGGCAGTGGTTTCGACACCACGTGGACGGCCGTGCTGAGCAAGGAACTGAAGGGCCGCACGGCCGGCATCAGCGTCCACCAGTACACCGTGCCGACCGGCAACTGGGACGTCAAGGGCGAGGCCCTCGGCTTCAAGGAAGGCGAGTGGATTTCGACCCTGGCCAACACCATGAAAATGGATCAGCTCGTCAAGGATCACGTGGCCATCCTGGACAAGAACGATCCCGAGAAGAAGATCGGGCTGATGGTCGACGAGTGGGGCACCTGGTACGAGGAAAAGGGCGCCAGAAGCGCGCTGTTCCAGCAGAATTCCCTGCGCGACGCGCTGGTGGCCGCGCTCAACCTCAATATTTTCCATGAGCACGCGGAGCGGGTCACCCTGACCACCATCGCCCAGATGGTCGATGTCCTGCAAGCCATGGTCCTGACCGAGCAGGAAAAGATGGTCCTGACCCCGACCTACTACACCTTCCAGATGTATGTGCCGTTCCAGGACGCCAAGTCGCTGCCGCTGTCGATCAAGGACAACACCAGCTATACGCTGGGCACGACGACCATTCCGGGCGTGAGCGCTTCGGCGGCGCGCGCCAAGGACGGCAAGGTGTACCTGGCGCTGGTCAACACCGACCCGTCCAAGGCGGTCGATGTCGCCGTCGACGTCGCCGGCACCAAGGTCAAAGCTGCGGCCGGCAAGGTGCTGACCGCGGCCGCGATGGATGCGCACAACACCTTCCAGAATCCGCAGGTCATCAAGCCGGCGCCGTTCAGCGCGCGCGCCGCGGGCGGCAAGCTGTCGATCAAGGTGCCGGCCAAGGCCGTGATGGTGCTCGCTCTGGAAGAATAAACACCGGGCGCGCAAGCGCCGCATCATCGTCTTGCCCATGCACGCTGCGAACGCGGACGCCGTCCGTCGCGTGCATGCGCACAATGGCACACCTGCCATATCCCGAGCAGGAGCGGCAGCAGTGCACCGCTCCGCCAAGCCCTCCCCCTTCAAACACCGTGAATGCGCCATCGTCGCATGCCGCTTTGCGCGGGTGCGCCGCGGTGCCCGCGGCGCCCGCGGCAATGGTTTCCTGACTCCCGTCCCGCAAGGATAGCTCTTGCCCGGCCGGATCTTTCCGCATTTTCCGCTTAGGCCATGGGCACTGGCGCCGCCCATGCCATCCGCAATTTCGTGCGGGTCAGGGCAAGCCGGCCAGGGGGCGGCTTGAACAAGGCGAGCACGGCCTGTTCAATATATTTACAAGAAATATTTCCAATAAGTATTTTTGTAAAAAGTATAGGCATTATGCGCATATTCCTTTCAACTTTCCGCACACAGCAAGGCGCTTGTATTAAAACAGGGCGAATTTTCGCCAGCGAAGATATTTGCGTAATATATTTCGGACATTCCTTTCACGCATATCTATCCAGATGCTTGAAAGAAATTCGTCCGCATTTTCAGCGGTCGCGACAGAAGTCCATTCAAAAATGTCACAATTGTGGGAGACGCAGACTTATGAAATATATAAAAACACTACTGGTGCTGGCCACTGCCCTGGCCGCGACCGGCGCTTCGGCACAGAACGCCGCCGGATATAAATGGGATGTCGCTCCGTTCGGCGGCGCCGGTATGGTGACCGGGATTTTTCCGTCCAAGACCGAAGCGGGCATGGTCTACGCCCGCACCGATGTGGGCGGCGCCTACCGCTGGGACAAGAACACTGCCAAATGGGTGGCGTTGATGGACTGGGTGTCCGGCGCCGACAGTGGGCTGATGGGAGTCGATTCGATGGCGGTCGACCCCAAGAATGCCGCCAACATCGTGATGCTTGCGGGCAATATCGACGCCAACTGGGGGCATACGGAAATTTTGCGTTCAAGCAATTATGGACAAAGTTTCACGCGTACCGACGTAACGGCGCTGTTTAAAACCCACGGAAACGGCTATGGCCGCCAGAGCGGCGAGCGGCTCGCCATCGACCCGGGATCGAGTAACGTCCTGTATGTCGGCACCCGCTACAACGGTCTGTTCAAGAGCACCGACATCGGCGTCACCTGGACCCGCCTCAACAGCCTGAACGTCACCACCACGCTCAATACCAACGGGATCAACGTGGTGTTGCCTGACCCGAACAGTGTGGTCGGCGGCCTGGCCCAGCGCCTGTTCGTCGCCGTCTCGCGCCCTTCGACGGAAGGCCCCAACCTGTACCGCAGCAACGATGGCGGCCAGACGTTCAACCCTATCAGCGGGGGACCGGCAGGCATCTTGATGGCCCAGCGCGGCGCCTTCGACGGCCAGGGCAACCTCTACCTCACCTTCGGCAACGGGCGCGGTCCAAGTTTCGGCGATAATGAGGATCCAGCATTGAGGCAGTCGAATGCGATGGACCAGGGCGGCGTTTGGAAATACAACATTGGCAACGGCAGCTGGAGCAATGTGACCCCGGCCGGCGTCACCAGGGCGTTCAGCGGCATCAGCATCGCTCCGAACAACCCGCAACGCATCATTGTCTCGTCCATCAATCAATGGGTGACGCAGTGGCAGAAACCCGACGGGACCTACGCCGGGGGCGATCGGGTTTACCTGAGCACCAATGGCGGTGCCAGCTGGACCGACGTGGTCGCTAATTCCATCAGGAACTCCGACGGCATCGACTGGATCAAGGAGGAATCCATGCACTTGGTCAACACGGTGGTATTCGACCCCTTCAATACCCAGACCGCCTGGGCCACCTCGGGAAATGGCCTCTTCAAAGCCACCAACCTGGACAGCGCACAACCGACCTGGACTTTTAACGTCAAGGGCCTGGAAGAATATGCGGTGCTGAACGGGACCAGCATGCCGAGCGGTCCGCTGCTGGTCGGGATCGGCGACTATGAGGGATTCCGCACCTACAATACCGCCAACTACGCAGCGCGCTTTGAGCCGAAGATTGGCAACACCGAGAGCCTGGCCATGGCCAGCGCCAATCCGAATGTCGTGGCGCGCGTCGGCAGACAGCTACAGGTTTCGTGGAACGGTTCGGTGAACTGGTACCAGGCCGCGGTCAGCAAGGGCTACGGCGGCAGGCTGGCGCTGTCGCCCAATGGCGGCGTGCTGTTGCATTGCCCGCAAGACTCCACCACCACCTGGCGTTCCACCGACTTTGGCGCCAACTGGACGGCGACCAATCTGAACTTCCGGAATGCCTACCCGGTCGCCGACGCGTACAACAACAGCCTGTTCTACGCTTACGACCGCGACACCGGTAATTTCTATACCAGCTACGACGGCGGCATCAACTTCTGGGTCGCCAGCAACATCCAAAACGATGGCGAGACCCGCATCGCCGTCCCGCCCGGTATTGGCGGCGAAATCTGGGTGGCGCAAAACTACCGCGGCCTGAAGCGCTCCACCAATTCGGGCAGCTCGTTTACCACAATCAACGGCGTCAACGACGTCACCGGCATCGGCTTCGGCAAGGCCCCGGCCGGATCGGGCTACCCGACCGTCTACATCTTCGCTACCGTGGGCGGCGTGCGCGGCCTGTTCCGCTCTACCGATGTGGGCAACACCTGGTTGCGCATCAATGACGACGCGCACCAGTACGGCGCCGACGGCAGGATCATCGTGGGCGACATGAACACCTTCGGCGTGGTGTACATGTCCACGAACGGTCGCGGCTTGGCGGTCGGCAAGCCATAAGGGTCCCGCCCTGATGACGAACTCC
>CAMLHI010000144.1 GCA_946479705.1 uncultured Oxalobacteraceae bacterium | reverse complement strand
GGCAAGAACAGCTGGCCGATCACCGGCGTGTCCTACATCCTGATGCACAAGTCGCAGGCCGATGCCGCCAAGGGCAAGGAAGTGCTCAAGTTCTTCGACTGGGCGTTTGCCAACGGCGATGCCGCCGCCACCGAGCTGGACTACGTTCCGCTGCCGGAGTCGGTCACCAAGCTGGTCGTCAATGCCTGGAAAGCCAATCTGAAGGACGCCTCCGGCAAGGCGCTCTGGTAATCCCTGCATGATCCATTGCACCCGGGGCAATTCCCGGGTGTTCCCGTTTCCGCCACTTTGACTATAACGATGAGCGCACATCCATCCGCCACCATGGACATGATCAAGCCCGCCGCGGCGCCCGACGCCGAGATGGCCGCCTTGCACTCCACCATGCGCACCCAGCGCATCCAGGACTTTATTTTCCATAAGGTGACCTTGCTGTTCGCCTTGTCGGTACTGCTGGTGCTGCTTGGCATCATCGTCTCGCTGGTGGTCGGCGCCGCGCCGGCCTTCCGCGAATTCGGCCCGGGCTTCATCACGACCGTCGAGTGGGATCCGGTCAACGACAAGTTCGGCGCCCTGATCGCCATCTTCGGCACCCTGGCCACTTCGCTGATCGCCCTGCTGATCGCTTTCCCGATCAGCTTCGGCATCGCCCTGTTCCTGACCGAGATTTGCCCGGTGTGGCTGCGCCGCCCGATGGGCACGGCGGTCGAGCTGCTCGCGGGCATCCCCTCCATCATCTACGGCATGTGGGGCCTGTTCGTGTTCGCGCCGATGTTCGCCGACCATGTCCAGCCGCTGCTCAAGAATACCCTCGGCCATCTGCCCTGGATCGGCCAGCTGTTCAGCGGCCCGATCATGGGCATCGGCATCCTGACCGCCG
The DNA here is from genome assembly GCA_946479705.1 of uncultured Oxalobacteraceae bacterium. The sequence continues at coordinate 4,965 of CAMLHI010000144.1, read as the reverse complement.
CGCTGATTCTGGCGGTGATGATCATTCCCTTCATTTCCTCGGTGATGCGCGACGTGTTCGAAATCGTCCCCGCCGTGCTGAAGGAATCGGCGTACGGCCTCGGCTGCACCAAGTGGGAAGTGGTGCGCAAGATCGTGCTGCCTTACACCAAGACCGGCGTGGTCGGCGGCGTCATGCTGGGCCTGGGCCGTGCCCTCGGCGAAACCATGGCGGTGACCTTCGTGATCGGCAACGCCAACGAACTGTCGACCTCGCTGTTCTCGGCCGGCAACAGCATTTCCTCCACCCTGGCCAATGAATTCGCCGAAGCCCAGTCGACCCTGCATACCTCGTCGCTGTTCGCGCTGGCGCTGATCCTGTTTGCCATTACGTTTATCGTGCTGTCGGCCGCCAAGCTGATGCTGGCGGGCATGTCCCGCAAGGAAGGTGTCAAATGAGCGTCGCCATCAACCGCGTCTACCGCAAGCGCCTGCTGACCCACCGCATCGGCATTTTCCTGTCGATCGCCGCCATGTCGGTCGGCCTGGCCTTCCTCCTGTGGATCCTGGCGACCCTGCTGATCAACGGCTTCGGCGCGCTGTCGTGGTCGCTGTTCACGGCCGATACCCCGGCCCCCAACACCGGCGGGGGAGGGCTGCGCAATGCCATCGTCGGCAGTGCCATGATCGTCGGCCTGTCCACCCTGATCAGCACCCCGATCGGCATCCTGGCCGGCATCTACCTGGCCGAGTACGGCGAGAACAACAAGTTCGGCCAGCTCACCCGTTTCGTCACCGACATCATGCTGTCGGCGCCGTCGATCGTGATCGGCATGTTCGTCTGGGCCATGTATGTGCACAGCGTCGGCCACTACTCGGGCTATGCCGGCTCGATCGCGCTGTCGCTGATCGCCGTGCCGGTGGTGGTGCGCACCACCGACAATATGCTGCGCCTGGTGCCCAACAGCCTGCTCGAAGCGGCCTTCGCCCTGGGTGCGCCGCGCTGGAAAGTGGCCACGCTGGTGCGCCTGCGCGCCGTCAAGGCTGGCGTGGTGACCGGCGTGCTGCTGGCGCTGGCGCGCATCGCCGGCGAAACCGCGCCGCTGCTGTTCACCGCGCTCAACAACCAGTTCTTCAGCGCCGACATGAACGCCCCGCTGGCCAATCTGCCCACGGTGATCTACCAGTTCGCCATGAGCCCTTACGACGACTGGCGCGCGCTGGCCTGGGGCGGGGCGATGCTGGTGACTTTCAGCGTGCTGCTGCTCAATATCCTGTCGCGTAACGTGTTCAGCCAAAAAGTGCCCAATTAATCGACCCATGACCGCCATGAACCCTATGCCTACCCCGATTCCGACCGCTTCGCAGAAAACCAAGACCATCGAGATCAGCGGCCTGAACTTCTTCTACGGGAAGACCCAGAGCCTGCACAATGTGAGCCTGGACGTGCACGACAAGCAGGTGACGGCCTTCATCGGTCCGTCGGGCTGCGGCAAGTCGACCCTGCTGCGCACGCTCAACCGCATGTACGACCTGTATCCCGGCCAGCGCGCCGAGGGCAGCATCATGTATCGCGGGCGCAATATCCTCGAAGCGGGCCAGGACGTGAACATGCTGCGCGCCAAGGTCGGCATGGTGTTCCAGAAGCCGACCCCGTTCCCGATGTCGGTGTACGACAACATCGCTTTCGGCGTGCGCCTGTACGAGGACCTGTCGAAGGGCGCGATGGATGAGCGCGTCGAATGGGCCTTGAAGAAAGCCGCGCTGTGGGGCGAGGTCAAGGATAAGCTGGGCAAGAGCGGGCTGTCGCTGTCGGGTGGCCAGCAGCAGCGCCTGTGCATCGCACGTGGGGTGGCGGTCAAGCCGGACGTGCTGCTGCTCGACGAGCCGACCTCGGCGCTGGACCCGATCTCGACGGCCAAGGTGGAAGAGCTGATCAGCGAACTCAAGCAGGACTACACCATCGCCATCGTCACCCACAATATGCAGCAGGCGGCGCGCTGCTCGGACTACACGGCGTATATGTACCTGGGCGAGCTGGTCGAATTCGGCGAGACCGACCAGATCTTCATGAACCCGGCGCGCAAGGAAACCCAGGATTACATTACCGGCCGCTTCGGCTGATCCCGGCTTGTCCTTTCGACTACAATGTAAACGATATAAATCATTCGGAGAGCAGCATGATTGGCGAGCATTCATCCAAACAATACGACCACGAGCTGGAAACCATCCGCTCGAAGGTACTGCTCATGGGCGGCATCGTCGAGACCCAGTTCCTCGACGCGATGACCTGCTTTCGCATCGGTAACCTGGAGCGCGCCGACCGCGTGATCGCCGAGGACGACGCGGTCAACCAGCTCGAAGTGGCGCTCGACGACGCCTGCAGCCACCTGATCGTGCGGCGCCAGCCCACCGCCAACGACCTGCGCACGGTGATGGCCACGATCAAGGTGATTACCGACCTGGAACGCATCGGCGACGAAGCGGCCAAGATCGCCCGCACCTCCAAGAACCTGCACGGGCGCGGCGCGGTGGGCGTGAACCACTACGAAATGGTGCGCACCATCGCCACCGCCACCTCGGACATGCTGCACGATGCGCTGGACGCCTTCGCCCGCCTCGATGGCAAGCAGGCCCTGCAGCTGATCGCCCAGGATGCCGTGATCGACCACGAATTCCGTTCCATCATGCGCAACCTGATTACGTTTATGATGGAGGACCCGCGCACGATTTCCTCGGCGCTCGATACCCTGTGGGTGGCCAAGGCCATCGAACGCATCGGCGACCATGCCAAGAACATCGCCGAATACGTGATCTACGTCGTCGAGGGCAAGGACATCCGCCACAGCAAGAGCGTCGTGGTACCCGATCAACCCGCAGCATAGATACTGATGGCAGCCGAAAAAACGACCGTACTGATAGTGGAAGACGAACCGGCCATCGTGGAGCTGGTGACGTTTTCCCTGCGCGAAGCGGGCTGGAACGTTTGCGCCGCCGCCAGCGCCGGCGAAGCCTGGGACTTCATCCAGCAGCGCACCCCGCAGATGATCCTGCTCGACTGGATGTTGCCGGACCAGACCGGCCTGCGCCTGCTGGCGCGTATCCGCGCCGACCGCAATTTCAGCGATATCCCGGTCATCATGCTCACCGCCAAGAGCATGGAGGAAGACAAGATCGCCGGCTTGAACAATGGCGCCGACGATTACGTCACCAAGCCGTTTTCGCCGCGCGAACTGCTGGCGCGCGCCAAGGCGCTGCTGCGCCGCAAGGCGCCCGAACTGGCCCAGTCGATGATGAGCGCCGGCCCGGTCACGCTCGACCCGGTCAGCTGCACGGTGGCCATCGACAGCCAGAAGATCGACATCGGCCACGCCGAATTCAAACTGCTGAAGTTTTTCCTGGCCCATCCGGAACGGGTGTTTTCGCGCAGCCAGCTGCTCGACAAGGTGTGGGGCGACCATGTCGTCATCGAGGAGCGCACGGTCGACGTGCATGTGCTGCGCCTGCGCAAGGCGCTCAAGGAATCCGAAAAGCTGATCAAGACCGTGCGCAGCGTCGGCTACATGCTCTCGGAGAAGTAAGCGCCGATGAATCCGAAGCTGCTGTTCTGGGTGCCCGCCCTGTTGCGCCTGTCCGTGATCCTGTCCGGTTCGCTGGTCATGTGGTGGCTGTTCGGCGTCGTGGCCGGCCTGACGGTGGCCTTCGGCTCCGTGCTGGCCCTGCTGCTGGTGCAGCTCTCCTATCTGTATCAGCTGGGCGCCTGGCTGGACGCGCCCGCCAGCGACGACCTGCCGGACGGCTGGGGTTCGTGGACGCCGATTTTTGCCCGCCTGTACAAGCTGCGCCGCGACGACGAGCGCAACCAGGCCGAGCTGACCGAATGGCTGGCGCGCTTTCGCCAGGCCATGCATCTGCTGCCGGACGGCGTGGTCATCATGGATGACGTGCTGTTCCTGGAGTGGTGCAACCCGGCTGCCGAGCGCCACCTGGGCCTGACCCTGGAGCGCGACAAGAGCATGCGCGTGACCAATCTGATCCGCCACCCCGACTTCATCGACTACATCATCCTGGGGCGCTACGACAGCCCGATCACCCTGACCCTGCGCGACCGGAAACTGATCTGCCAGATCATTCCCTTCGAGAATCGCCGCCAGATCCTGGTCACGCACGACATTACCGATTCCGAGCGGCTGGAAGAAATGCGCCGCGACTTCATCGCCAACGCTTCGCACGAGCTGCGCACGCCGCTGACGGTGATCGTCGGCTTCCTCGAGATAGCGTCGAGCGAAATGAAGCTCGACCCGGCCACCCGCGCCGCGCATTTGAAACTGATGACCGAGCAGGGCCACCGCATGCAGGGCCTGATCGAGGACATGCTGACCCTGTCGCGCCTGGAATCGGCCGACTATTCCTTGCGCAGCGAGCGGGTCGACATCGGCGCGCTGGTGGACGACGTGCTGCAGGAAGCGCGCGCGCTGTCCGGCGGCAAGCACGAGATCAGCGCCAGCGTGAACGGGCCGGACATCCGCGGCAGTACCGAGGAATTGCGCTCGGCCTTCGCCAACCTGGCCTCGAACGCGGTGCGCTACACACCCGAGGGCGGCAAGATCCGCCTGAGCTGGGAAGAGGGCGCCGACGGCCCGCGCTTTGCCGTGAGCGACACCGGCATCGGCATCGGCCAGATCCACATCGCCCGCCTGACCGAGCGCTTCTACCGGGTCGACAAGAGCCGTTCGCGCGAGACCCAGGGCACCGGGCTGGGGCTGGCCATCGTCAAGCATGTGCTGCTGCGCCATGGCGGCGCGCTGGCGATCAAGTCCGAGCCGGACAAGGGCAGTACCTTCATCGCCACGCTGCCCAAGGCGCTCGCCATTGCGGACGCGAGGACGTAACAGCGCGCGGGTGTGCCGGCGGCAGCTTGCGAGCTGCCACATGCATTACAATCGCACTCGCCTTCATTTCCGCTCCGCACGAGCGCTATCCCTAT
>CAMLHI010000143.1 GCA_946479705.1 uncultured Oxalobacteraceae bacterium | reverse complement strand
CCGGCCAGGGTGGCATCGAGTACCCCGCGGGTGGCTTCCTCGGGCACGCCGACCGAGACGAACCAGCCGCGTCTTTCGGCGCGGCGGTAGGCCACCACCATCGGCACGCCTTCGCGCGAGCTCAGCTCCACGACGCCGTCGCCGCTGTGTGCCATAGCCTCGATCAGGCGCGGGCTGGCGCGCAGTCCTACCACCCGCTGGGGATTGCGGTTGCGCGCCACGAAGACCGCCTGGCTGTCGAATACCTGGGCATTCCAGCCATCGGGCATGTGCAGGTCCTGCAGCAGCTCGGTCAGGTGCTCGGGGCGCAGCTGGACCGACAGCACGGCCACGACCTTGCCGCCGCGCGCCACCGGTACGTCGACCGATACCATCTGCGGTTGCAGCAGGTCGCCGGCATACAGGTCGGAGGTGGACGCGACGCCGCTGGCGGCGACCCTGGCGATGGCTTCGGCGTGGCCGTCGGGCAGCAGCGGCGCGCCGGCGGGGAAACGGGTATTCATCAGCGGACGGCCGGCGCTGTCGCTCAGGACGAAGGCGAACGCCGGGAAGCCGGGCGTCAGCAGGCTGGCCGCCTGGGCGCGGACGGCGGCAATGTCGCCGCGTCCGTCGAGGGTCAGGCTGGGGGAACTGGCCAGCGCGCGGCCCGCCGTTTCACTGGCGGCCAGGTCGCGCTCGACGGCCATCGCCAACGCCTGCGCCATGCGTTCGGCGTCGTGCACGAGATGGGCGCGCTGGCGGGCGTAGGCGTCGTATGACAGGGCGGCGAAGCCGATCGCGGTCGGAATCGCGCAGGCCAGTACCAGCGTGATGGTCTTGGACCGGATCGATGGAAGCTTTCTCGCCTTGTTTTCCCGCACCGCCAGACCTCCCATACCGCAGCGAACGACGCTGCCCGCCACGATGTTAGCCGAGCGGGAGTGTTCGGCAAAGAACTTTTCGGCTGGCGTGTATCACTCACGCCCGCAAGCCCAGCAAAACATAATTCGGCGCGCCGGGGTCAGTGCTCCCATTGATGCATGAGCTCGGTTATGATGGCCGCGCCATCTTCAACGGGAGACAAGCCTTTAGCGAACTGATGCATCAATGGGAGCACTGACCCCGGGGTTGGCGGGGCCGAATTTTATTTGGTGGAAGTGACTTCAATCGGCGCGCTGGTCAGAAAAACACGGCGGTACGGGCGATAATGATGCCCTTGTTGGTGTACGGCGCGCTGGCGCGTACCGAGCCGGTGTCGGCCACGCCGTCGTCGAGGGCGGCGTCGAGCTGCTGGGCCAGGGTGTCGGGCAGGTTGTCGAAGCGGATGCCGTTGCCGGCCCGCCCGCCCACCGCGTCGTTGTAGATGTACACCGCGCCACCCTGGGCGCTGGTCATGTGGTCGGTGCTGCCGTTGTATTTGCCGGTGATGAAGCCGGCCAGCGCCAGGTGCTGCGGCGCCGACAGGTATTCGGTGATCTGGCCGTCGCCATTGCCGTTCGCGGTGGCGCCGCCCAGGTGGCTGGTCGCCATCGCATCGTCGCCGGGCAGTGCGTGGAACTTGTCCTGGTAGGCGTTGACGGCCGCCGACAGCGCGTTGGCCTGCTGGATGATGTTCTTGGCTTTGGCGCTGTCGATCAGGCTCTGGCCTTTGAGCACGCCGCCCAGCAGCAGTCCGATGATCACCAGGACGATGGCGATTTCGACGAGGGTGAATCCTTGTTGGCGTTGCATGGCGATGTCCTTCCTTCTAGCGTGGCAGGGTTCCCGCACTGACCATGCGGTTGAACAGGATATTGGGCGAGACCCACACCACCAGGTCGTCGAATTCGCCGCCCGGGGCGGCCGTGTTGCCGGTGGCTGGCCGCGCCACGAAGGCGATGCCGGTCGGCGCGACGTTGGTGCGCTCGTCGACATTGGTGATGCTGGCCGCGGCGACGCGCACACCCAGTTCGCTGACGCCGCCGAAGCCGTTCTTCCCGGGTGAAACGATCACCGCCGGGATGTCGTTGACCCAGGTGGCGGCGACCAGGTTGCCGCGCGTGTCGCGCGTGCCGATGGTGATGTCGCGCCGCGTGCGCAGATCGAACATGGCCTGGCTGTTGGAGAACGCGGGCGAGACGCTGTAGCGGTAAATACGGCCCCACGCATCAAGCTTGGGCACGCCCAGCGTGGCCCAGGGCAGCAGGCCAGCGCGCTTGCCGCCGGTGCAGTTGGCGCCGCTGCGATCTTCCAGCCCGTTGCCGGGCGAGACGGCGGGGCAGGGCAGGTAGCCGTTGCGCATCGCGAAGCCCATCAGCGCCTCGCGCGCTTCGTCCATGGCCTTTTGGGTCTCGCCGACGCGGCGCTGCTCCAGCTGCATCGACAGGGGCGTGAGCAGGCCGCCGATCATCAGGCCGACGATCACCAGCACCACGGCCATCTCGACCAGGCTGAAGCCGCGCGCGCGCCGCATCATGGGGTGGCCACATCCTTGACTGCGCCGGCATTCGGGTCGACGGTCTGGCCGGGCTTGATGCGCACCCGTACGCCGGAAGGCAGCGTGACGGTCACACGCGTGCCGTCCACGCGCGCGTGCTGGGCCTCCTGGTTCAGCCACACGGTGGACGGGCCGGCGCTGCGGCGCAACGTGCCGTTCAGGGTCACCGGCGGTGCGGGTGGCGGCGCCGCTGGCGCCAGCGCCACCGGCGGCGCGGGCGGGGCGGCGACGGTGCCGCGCGCGATGTCGAGCTTGTGACGTTCTTCCGGCGTGGTGAACAGGCGCCCGATCTGCGCCGTTTGCGCGTGGGCGCCGCTGCATGCCAGCAGGAGCGGGAGTAGTCGTTTCATTGCCAGCCTTTGTTCAGCGGCGCCGCCGGCGCCTGCGGCGCGGCGCCCAGGGTCAGCCAGACCAGGGTGCAGCTGGCGTTCAGGCGCGCCAGCCCGACCGCTTCGGCGGGAATGTCGTTGCGGCGGATGCGGCAGTCCTGCACCGTGAACAGGCCGGCCGCGCGCAGGTCGTCGATAAAATTGAACAGGTCCAGTTCGTGGACCATGCCCAGTTCGAGGCGCATGCGGCTGCCGCGCAACTGGTAGTCGCCATAGTTGAGCGGCACCGGGGACGCGACGGCCTGCTGCGGTTCTATCTCGAAGCTGGCCGATACCAGCTTGCGGCTGGTCTGGATCTGGCGGATGGTCTCGATCCACGCCAGCCGGTTCTCGTCGCCGATCATGCCGCTGGCCTGCAGCTGGGCGAAGCGCGGCGCATACCGGGCCAGTTCGAGCTTGTCGGTTTCGACGTTGTGAAAGCGCGCGGCGCTGGCCGCACGGGCCAGCTGGGCCTGCGCCAGCGCGGCTTCGGCACGCCCGCGGTACCAGTTTGATGCGCCCAGCATCAAGGCGGCACCCAGCATGCAGGCGAGCAGGATGGCGCCGGGCCGCGCCAGCAGGGGAAGTTCGTCGCGCCAGCTCGGCGCTATCGGTGTGTTCTGTTTCATGGCTTCCACGTCACTTTCAGCACGAAGCGGGGTTTGGCGCCGATGTCTTGCGGGCCAGTGCTGCCGCTCAGCTTGACGTTCTGGCGGATGTCGATCGGCGATTCGACGATCTCCACCGCCACGCCGGGGTTGCGCGCCATCTCGTAGGCGAACTGGTTGACGTTGTCGACGATGGTGCGGAAGTCCGATTGTGCCGCCTCGATCTCTCCATCGATGCGCAATGTCTGCGGCGGCGCGCCGGGCAGGCCCAGTTCGGTGGCCGGAATCGGTCCGCCGGTCTGGCTGCTGCCGGCCATCTGGTCGGGTGCCGTGGGCGCGGGCGTGCCGGCCTGCCAGTCGAAGCCCATCAGGCGGATGGCCGGTGCGCGTTCGAGCGCGTGGCTCACCAGCGCGGCCATCTGCGCCGGCGCCGGCGCGTGGGTGGCCAGCTGGGTTTCCAGCAGCGCGGCCGCTTTCATATTGGACGCCTTGACCGGGCCGGCCGGTAAGCTCGCCATGGCGGCGCGATAGCGCGCGTCGTCCCTGGCCGCATCGGCCAGGAGCTGGGCGCCGGCCGCACGCGCTTCCATGATGGCGCCAGCGTCCGAGATCAGCCACAGGCCAGCCACCAGCGCGCACATGGCGGCCAGACCATTCAGGGCGATGCGGCCCTGCCGGATGCGGTAGAAGCGGCGTGCCGACGGCAGCGCGTACTGGCTGGCCGGCGCCTGGTGCGCAAGCACGTCGAGCAGCAGGCGCTGGCTGTCCGGCGGCGCCTCGGGCAGGCCGAACAGGTCGGCAGCGGCCTGCAACCCGACGAAGTGGAAGGAGGTTTCCGGCCCGTCTACGCAGTGGTGTTCGAGCGCCGGCAGGCGCGCATCCGGTGCCACGATGGCCACCTGCAGCATGCCGCCGCGCGGCAGCAGGCGGGTGCTGGTGAGGAACTGCTGCATGCGCGCGGTTTCCTCGGCGGTGGCGGCGCTTTCGTCCGCGCCCGCTGCCAGCGCGGTGAGGCGGCTGAACTTCAGGTACGGTCCCTGGAAGTAGCTCTGGCGCAGGCCGCCGGCCTGTTCGGTGATGAGCAGAAGGTGCTCCTGCGCCAGCGCCAGCCGGCGCGCCAGCAGCGCCGACAGGAACGCCGCCGAATAGGCGGCCGCCAGCGGGTGCCGGCGCTGCTCGATCACGTCGAGCCAGGGTTGCAGCAGCGCTGGATTGGTCAGCGCGGAAAACAGCGCGTGGTCGTCGCGCCGGCCTTCATCGTCGCGCTCCTGCAGCGCCGCGTGGCGCAGGGGCGTGTCGCGGTAGTGCTGGGCCAGGCGCCGCGCGACCATGCCGCGCCCCGCGCGCCCGCCCACGTGCGGCAGCATCTGGCGCTGGAAGTCTTCCTCGGCCAGGTCGGCGGCCAGGTAAGCCGGTACGCCCGCGTGCTCGTCCAGGTAGCGGCCGAAGGCGGCCAGCCCGTCCGCGTCCGCGCGCAGCGCCGGGCCAGGCGTGAGCGTGCCGCGCTGCCAGCGGAACGCTTCGAGCTGGTCGGACGTGACATGGAAGAGAAGTTTGGGCAGCACGCGGTCCTCAGGCTTTCAGCTGGCTCATGGTGTCGTAGATCGGACCCAGCACGGACAGCATGATCCAGCCGAGCAGCAGGCCCAGCGTGACCGTCATGGCCGGCTCGATCATGGCTTGCACGCGCTCGATCATTTCCTTGACCTCGCGATTGTAGAAGTAGCTGACGTTGCGCAGCGCACTATCGAGCGCCCCGGTCGATTCGCCCACCTTCAGCATGCGCAGCACCAGCGGCGGAAACACGCCGGCGTGCTGGAAGGCGGCGGTCACGCCCTGGCCGTCCGAGATCAGCTGGGCCGCGTGGCGCAGGCCGGCCGCCACCTCGCGGTTGGCGACAATGCCTTCGGAAAGGCGGATGCATTCGAGGATGGTGATGCCGGAGCCGTACATCAGCCCGAAGAAGGTGGCGAAGCGCGCCAGGATGATCTTGCGCAGCACCGGGCCGATCAGCGGCACGCGCAGCTTGAGGCCATCGAACACCCGGCGGGCGTGGTCGCTGCGCTTGAGCCACCCGCGCAGGCCCAGCACGGCGGCCACCGGCAGCGCGAGGATCAGGTACCAGTAGTCGATGAAGATCGACGAGACGAAGATCAGCGCGCGCGTGTGCAGCGGCAGTTCGCCGCCCATGTTGCGGATGAAGGCGGTCAGCTGCGGCACCAGCACGATCATCAGGAAGAAGGTCACGGCCAGTACCACCACGGTGACGATGATCGGATAGGTGACGATCTTGCGGGTCTGGGCGGCCAGTTCGTCCTGCCATTTGAGGCTCTCGGACAGGTTGCGGAACACCTCGGCCAGGCGCCCGCTCGATTCGCCCGCCGTGATCAGGCTGACGAAGGTTTCGTTGAACACC
>CAMLHI010000142.1 GCA_946479705.1 uncultured Oxalobacteraceae bacterium | reverse complement strand
CGGCGCCGACCAGGAACTTGGGGACGATGAACAGCGAGATGCCTTTCACCCCGGGCGGCGCGTCGGGCGTGCGCGCCAATACCAGGTGAACGATGTTCTCGGCCATGTCATGCTCGCCGTAGGTGATGAAAATCTTGGTGCCGAACAGCTTGTAGCTGCCGTCGCCCTGCGGCACCGCGCGCGTACGCACCGCGGCCAGGTCGGAGCCGGCCTGCGGCTCGGTCAGGTTCATGGTGCCGGTCCATTTGCCGGAGATGAGCGGCTCCAGGTAGGTGGCCTTCTGCGCGTCGGTGCCGGCCGTCAGCAGCGCTTCGATGGCGCCGTCCGACAGCAGCGCCACCAGTGCGAACGACATGCTGGCCGCGTTGAGCATCTCGATGCAGGGCGTGGCCAGCAGCTTGGGCAAGCCCTGGCCGCCGAATTCGCTTGGATGCTGCACGCCCTGCCAGCCGGCTTCGGCGAAGCGCTGGAAGGCTTGCTTGAAGCCCTTGGCGGTAGTGACCTCGCCGCCGTGCCAGAAACTCGGCTCCTTGTCGCTCGGGTGGTTCAGCGGCGCGATCTCGGCGGCGCAGAACTTGGCGTTTTCTTCGAGGACCGCTTCGACGGTATCAGGGGTGGCATCCTCGCAGCCGGGCAGCTGGTTGATGCTCGACATGCCGGCCAGTTCGTTCATCACGAACAGCATGTCCTTCAAGGGGGCGGTATAGCTCATTGGCGGGTCTCCAAAAAAGAAGCCACGGCTAACCCGGCATTGTGTACCGGGCCAGCCGTGGCTTGCATGTGCAGCGGACGATTGCTTGGGGTGGCGGCGGAATCAGCCGAGTTCTTTGATCAGCTCCGGCACCACCTCGAACAGGTCGCCGACGATGCCGTAGTCGGCCACCGAGAAGATCGGCGCTTCCGGGTCCTTGTTGATGGCCACGATGGTCTTGGAATCCTTCATGCCGGCCAGGTGCTGGATGGCGCCCGAGATGCCGACCGCGATGTACAGCGAGGGCGCGACGATCTTGCCGGTCTGGCCGACCTGCCAGTCGTTCGGCACGAAGCCGGCATCGACGGCGGCGCGCGAGGCGCCCATGGCGGCATTGAGCTTGTCGGCCAGCGGTTCGAGCAGCTTGAAGTTCTCACCCGAACCCATGCCGCGGCCACCGGAGACGATGATCTTGGCGGCGGTCAGTTCCGGACGGTCCGACTTGGCCAGTTCGCGGCCCACGAAGGCCGACTTGCCGACGTCGCCGACCGCGGTCACGTTGGCCACGGTGGCGCTGCCGCCGGTGGCGGCGGCGGCGTCAAAGCCGGTGCTGCGCACGGTGATGACCTTGACCTTGTCCGCCGACTGCACGGTGGCGATGGCGTTACCGGCGTAGATCGGGCGCTCGAAGGTGTCGGGCGCGTCGACCTTGGTGATTTCGGAAATCTGCGCCACGTCCAGCTTGGCGGCCACGCGCGGCAGCACGTTCTTGCCGAAGGCGGTGGCCGGGGCCAGGATGTGCGAGTAGGACGAGGCCAGCGCCAGGATCTGTTCGGCGACGTTCTCGGCCAGGCCGTCGGCCAGGTGGGCGGCGTCTGCCACCAGCACCTTGGCGACGCCGGCGATCTGCGCGGCCTGGGCGGCGGCGGCGGCGCAGCCGCTGCCGGCCACCAGCACGTGCACCTCGCCGCCGCACTGGGCGGCCGCGGTCACGGTGTGGTGGGTGCTTCCCTTGAGGGAGGCGTTGTCGTGTTCAGCGATGACTAATGCGACCATGGTGTGTTCCTGTATTTTTTGACGGGTTAGGACGGCGCGGCCGCGATCAGATAACTTTGGCTTCGGTGCGCAGCTTGGCCACCAGGGCGGCGGCGTCGGGCACGATAATGCCGGCGGTGCGCTTGGCCGGCTCGACCACCTTGAGCGTCTTCAGGCGCGGGGTGACGTCCACGCCGAGGTCTTCCGGCTTGACGACTTCGAGCGGCTTTTTCTTGGCCTTCATGATGTTCGGCAGCGTGACGTAGCGCGGCTCGTTCAGGCGCAGGTCGGTGGTGACGATGGCCGGCAGGTTCAAGGCCAGGGTTTCCAGGCCGCCGTCGACTTCGCGGGTGACCGTCACCTTGCCCTCTTCCAGCACCACTTTCGAGGCGAAGGTCGCCTGCGGCCAGCCCAGCAGGGCCGCCAGCATCTGGCCGGTCTGGTTGGAATCGTCGTCGATGGCTTGCTTGCCCAGGATGATCAGCTGAGGCTGTTCCTTGTCGGCCAGCGCCTTGAGCAGCTTGGCCACGGCCAGCGGTTCCAGGTCCACGCCGGTTTCCACCAGGATGGCGCGGTCGGCGCCGATCGCCATGCCGGTACGCAGGGTTTCCTGGCACTGGGTCACGCCGCACGAGATCGCCACCACTTCCGTCACCTTGCCGGCTTCCTTGAGGCGCATGGCTTCTTCCAGCGCGATCTCGTCGAAAGGATTCATCGACATTTTGACATTGGCGATATCGACGCCGCTGCCGTCGGACTTGACGCGGACCTTGACGTTGTAGTCGACGACGCGCTTGACGGGAACCAGGACTTTCATAGTGTGCCTTTGGAAAATGAATGAGGTAAGGTGTGCCTAAAGTGGCCTAGATTATAAGAGAAAAACCATTTCATGACTAAATTAAAGCACGATCGTGCGATTTTCTGCCAGAACAAAGCCCCTCACGGGGCTGGTCGGAATGGTAGTGAGAATTGAGGGGATGCCAACTGGAAACCCGTCGCAAAATCTTATTTGCGGCGCATCAAAAACGTGAATTCGAAGCCATTGTGCGAGTGTGACAAGAGAGCATTGCCGGTCTGCTTGGCGAAGGCCTGGAAGTCGCGCACGGAACCGGAATCGGTCGCCACGATGCGCAAGACCTCGCCGGTGGCCATCTCGGCCAATGCCTTCTTGGCTTTCAGGATAGGCAGCGGGCAGTTCAGGCCGCGGGCGTCGAGTTCCTTTTGGTATTCCATGATCTCGGTTACGAAAGTCGTGTCGCTCATCGCTTGCTCAGTCTGGTTGGTAGTACGTAGTCACAACTCAAATATACTCCAAATAGCAGACTTTGACGCACCGCACAAATATTTACTTTTTTCGTTGCAACGCCACAACGAACATGTACCTTTTGCAACCGTTTGGTGATAGTTGGTGAGAATTGGAATGGTTTCACCGGCCGCGCCAGCTTGGTTCTACCATTCCCGCAGGCTGCGGGGATGGTAGAACCATTCGATATCCAGCGTAGGAAACTGCCCTTACCGGGACCTTACGCGCGCTGGCCTACCCAGTCGGCCACGCCGGCCAGGGCCGCCGGCAGGCCGCTCGGATCGGTGCCGCCGGCCTGGGCCATGTCGGGGCGGCCGCCGCCCTTGCCGCCGACTTTCTGGGCCACGAAGTTGACCAGTTCGCCGGCCTTGACCTTGGCGGTGGCGTCGGCGGTCACGCCGGCGATCAGGCTGACCTTGCCGTCGTTGACGCTGGCCAGCACGATGGCGGCGGTCTTGAGCTTGTCCTTGAGCTTATCCATGGTCTCGCGCAGGGCGGTGACGTCGGCCCCGTCCAGGGTCGCGGCCAGCACCTTGATGCCCTTGACGTCGACGGCTTGGGTGGCCAGTTCGTCGCCCTGCCCTGCCGCCAGTTTCGACTTCAGCGCGGCCAGTTCCTTCTCCAGCGACTTGACCTGGTCCTGCACCTGGGCGATACGCGCGCCCAGTTCGTCCGGGCTGGTCTTGAGCGCGCCGGCAGCTTCCTGCAGGCGGCGGTTCATAGCCTGCACCAGCGCCAGCGCGCCTTCGCCGGTGACGGCTTCGACGCGGCGGATGCCGGCCGCGACGCCGCCTTCGCCAATGATCTTGAACAGGCCGATGTCGCCGGTGCGGTTCACGTGCACGCCGCCGCACAGTTCCTTGGACGAACCGATATCGAGCACGCGCACTTCGTCGCCGTACTTCTCGCCGAACAGCGCCATGGCGCCGTGCTTGACGGCGTCATCGAAGCTCATGTGCCGGGCTTTGGTGGCGTGGTTTTCCAGGATCTCGCGGTTGACGATGGTTTCGACCCTGGCGATTTCCTCGGCCGTCAGCGGGGCATTGTGGCTGAAGTCGAAACGGGTCTTGTCCGGATCGACCAGCGAACCCTTTTGCGCCACGTGGCCGCCCAGTACCTCGCGCAGCGCCTTGTGCATCAGGTGCGTGGCCGAGTGGTTGCGGATGGTGCGCGCGCGCTTGCTCTCGTCGACCTGGGCGTCGACACGCTCGCCCACCTTCAGCGAGCCGCTTTGCAGCACGCCATGGTGGCCGTACACGTCGGCCTGGATCTTGAGCGTGTCTTCGACCTCGAACTGGCCGCCGGCGCCCTTGATCAGGCCCTGGTCGCCGACCTGGCCGCCCGACTCGGCGTAGAACGGGGTGCTGTCGAGCACCACGATGCCGGCCTGGCCGGCTTTCAATTCCTGCACCGCCGCGCCGTCGGCGTAGAGCGCCACGACGGCGCTGCCATGCACCAGCTGATCGTAGCCGACGAACTTGTTCTTCTCGCCGCTGTACTCGACCTTGGCGGCCATCTTGAACTTGCCGGCCGCGCGCGCGGTCTTCTTCTGCTCTTCCATCGCGGCGTCGAAGCCGGCTTCGTCCAGGGTCACGCCGCGCTCGCGGCAAATGTCGGCGGTCAGGTCGAGCGGGAAGCCGTAGGTGTCGTACAGGGTGAAGGCGGTGGCGCCGTCGAGCTTCTTGCTGTCCTTGGCCAGCTGCGCTTCGAGGATCTTCATGCCGTGTTCCAGCGTTTCGCCGAAGCGCTCTTCCTCGGTCTTGAGCACCTGGGCCACGCGGTCCTTGGCTTCGTTCAGCTCGGGATAGGCCGTGCCCATCTCGCCGGCCAGGTCGGCCACCAGCTTATAGAAGAAAGGCTTGGTCTGGCCCAGCTTGTGGCCGTGGCGCAGCGCGCGGCGGATGATGCGGCGCAGCACGTAGCCATGGCCTTCGCTGCCGGGGATGATGCCGTCGACGATCAGGAAGGCGGCGGCGCGGATGTGGTCGGCGATCACGCGCAGCGACTTGCTTTCCAGGTCGGTGGCGCCGGTCTCGCGCGCGGCGGCGCGGATCAGGTTCTGGAACAGGTCGATTTCATAGTTCGAATGCACGTGCTGCAGCACCGCGGCCAGGCGCTCCATGCCCATGCCGGTATCGACGCAGGGCTTGGGCAGCTTGTGCATCACGCCGGCTTCGTCGCGGTTGAACTGCATGAACACCAGGTTCCAGATTTCGATGAAGCGGTCGCCGTCTTCGTCGGGCGAGCCGGGAGGGCCGCCGGGGATGTCGGCGCCGTGGTCATAGAAAATCTCGGTGCAGGGGCCGCAGGGACCGGTGTCGGCCATCTGCCAGAAATTGTCGGAGGCGTAGCGCGCGCCCTTGTTGTCGCCGATGCGGATGATGCGCTCGACGGGCACGCCGATTTCCTTGGCCCAGATGTCGTAGGCTTCGTCGTCCTCGTGGTAGACGGTGACGGTCAGCTTCTCGGCCGGCAAACCGTAGACCTTGGTCAGCAGTTCCCAGGCATAGTTGATGGCGTCGCGCTTAAAGTAATCGCCGAAGCTGAAGTTGCCCAGCATTTCGAAGAAGGTGTGGTGACGCGCGGTGTAGCCGACGTTTTCCAGGTCGTTATGCTTGCCGCCGGCGCGCACGCAGCGCTGCACGGAGGTCGCGCGCGAGTACGGGCGCGTGTCGGTGCCGATGAACACGTCCTTGAACTGCACCATGCCGCTATTGGTCAGCAACATGGTCGGATCGTTGCCCGGTACCAGCGGGCTGGAGCGGACAATCGTGTGGCCCTTGGATTCGAAGAACTTGAGGAATTTGTCGCGAATTTCGGATGATTTCATGTCGTAGGGGC
>CAMLHI010000141.1 GCA_946479705.1 uncultured Oxalobacteraceae bacterium | reverse complement strand
GCGCGCGCATGCGCACGCCCGCCACCTGGGTCTCGAACTCGCGCTCGAACTCGCCCGCGTAGTGCGACACGTCGGTCGAGGTGCCGCCCATGTCGAAGCCGATGATTTTCTCGAAGCCGGCGCTGGCGGCGGTGCGCGCCATGCCGACGATGCCGCCGGCCGGGCCGGACAGGATCGAATCCTTGCCCTGGAAATAGTTGGCGTCGGTCAGGCCGCCGCTGCTTTGCATGAACAGCAGGCGCACGCCTTCCATCTTGCCGGCCACCTGGTCGACATAGCGGCGCAGGATCGGCGACAGATAGGCGTCGACGACCGTGGTGTCGCCGCGCGAGACCAGCTTCATCATCGGGCTGACCTTGTGCGACACCGAGACCTGGGTAAAGCCGATCTCGCGCGCCAGCGCTTCCAGGGTCAGCTCGTGCTGGTGGTAGCGGTAGCCGTGCATGAGCACGATGGCCAGCGCGCGCAAGCCCTTGTCGTACAGCGCCTGCAGCTCGCGCCGCGCCTGCTGCGGGTCGAGCGCTTCGATCACGCTGCCGTCGGCGCCGACGCGCTCGTCGACCTCCACCACTTCACTATAGAGCAGCTCGGGCAGCAGCAGGCGCCGGTCGAACAGGCGCGGACGGTTCTGGTAAGCGATGCGCAGGGCGTCGCGAAAGCCGCGCGTGATCACCAGGCCGGTCGGGTCGCCCTTGCGCTCGAGCAGCGCATTGGTGGCCACGGTCGTGCCCATCTTGACCGCCTCGACCAGTTGCGGCGAAATGGCCTCATCGGGACCGATCCCGAGCAGGCGCTGGATGCCGGCGACAGCCGCGTCGGGATACTGTTCCGGATTTTCCGACAGCAGCTTGCGGGTCAGCAGGCGGCCCTGCGGATCGCGCGCGACGATATCGGTAAACGTGCCGCCGCGGTCGATCCAGAATTGCCAGCGCTGGTCCTGGTCCCCGTGTACAACGTGTTGCTGATCCATGATGCTTGCACCTTTCTAAAGAGACGACGCCGCCCGTGCGGCTTGATCGTAAAGTCCTGACATAGTCTTGAAATACCGGCCCAGTTCGCGCAGGCGGTCCGGTTCGATACCCTGCAATTGCGCCAGCAGACGCTCGGTGCGCAGTGCGGCATAACGGCGCACATGCTCGCTCCCGAGCTCGCTGGTCGCGTACGTTTTATCCTTGCCCACGCGCTGGGCAATGAGCAGGCCGCGGGCGCACAGCTTGCGCACCGAATAGGCCACCACGTGCGCTTCCTCGATGTCCAGCGCGAAGCGCAGATCGGCCAGGCGCTCGCCACCGGCGCGGTGCGCCAGATGGTGCAGCACCAGCACATCGACCAGGGCCAGCCGGTCTTCCCCGGCGGCCCGCGTGCAGCTCATGATCCAGCGCTCCATGGCATGGCAGGCGCTGGCTGCCGCCATCTCGGCCTCGCCCAGCGCCGCCCCATCCCTCGCTTTTGCCGGTTTCCTGATCTCGCTCTCCCGAAGCGCCGCGGCGCGCTCGCGCCGCGGCTAGACAGACAGTAAATATAAACGTTTCGCTGATAATTTATTGACATATTATCGATAAGACGTATAAACTTCAAGAAAAATTCGGAAAAAGAAACGTGGGGCCGGAAACGTTCCCGGCGCGGCCGACCAGCGGCCCGGGCACGCCCGGCCGGGCTGCGGTGCACCCGGGACGGGCTTACGTTATATTGGGCGGAATTTTTTTCCAGAAATTCCTGGGGCGCGGGCAGGCGGCGCATCCCAGGCTGGTTTCAGGCAGCAGCAAGGCAGGCTTCAGCGTGATCGAAGGGACTCCAGCGGCTAGCAGCCTGTCGGACTTGGGGAGTCAAAGCGAAAAAATAGCTGGTCGAGGCCAGATTTTGACGGTTTCGCAGTGCCCATAGCGAGCTATGGGCCGAGAAAACGGCGAAATATGGACCGATCCAGGTATTTTTGCAGCTGACGATCTCAAGTCCGACAGGCTGCCAGGCCGGTTGGAGCAAAGAGCAGTTCATATAGTTTCCACCAGGGGTAAAACATGATCTTCAAACAAGTAATCAAATACGTTGTGCAAGTGAGCGTTGGACTGTGTTTTAGTGCCGGCGCCTATGCCCAGCAGGAAGTCAGGATCGGCGTGATCTATCCGCTGACCGGGCCTGGCGCCTCGGCCGGCGCGGAAATGAAGCAAGCCATGGAGCTCGCTGCCGATATCGTCAACAACGGTGCCAAGTCGGTCCCTGGCCTGCCGCTGTCGGGCGGCGGTGGACTGCCCAACCTGAAGGGGGCGAAAATCAAGCTGGTGTTCAGCGACCACCAGGGCAATCCCCAGGTCGGCGCCACCGAAGCCGAACGCCTGATCACCCAGGAAAAAGTGGTCGCCCTGCTGGGCGCCTATAACAGCAATGTGACCCAGACCGCCAGCCAGGTCGCCGAGCGCTACAAGATCCCCTTCGTCAACGCCGAATCCTCCTCGGCCAGCCTGACCAAGCGCGGCTTCAAGTGGTTCTTCCGCACCACCCCGCACGACGAACTGTTCGTGCACAGCTTCTTCGATTTCTTCAAGGATCTGAGCGCCAAGAAAGGCATCAAGGTACGCCAGCTGGGCCTGTTCAACGAGAACACCCAGTGGGGTAACGAAAGCACCAAGATGGAAGAGGCGCTGGCCCAGACGAACGGCCTGAGCGTCGTCAAGTCGGTGTCCTATCCGCAAAAAAGCACGCAGCTGACCTCGGAAGTGCAGCTGCTCAAGTCGGGCGCGCCGCAAGTGGTGCTGCAATCGTCCTACACGGGCGACGCCATCATGTCGATGAAGACCTACAAGGAACTGGGCTTTACGCCGGACATGATCCTGGCCAATGGCTCCGGCTTTAGCGACACCGAGTTCATCAAGACCCTGGGCAAGGATGCCGACTACGTCATCACCCGCGAAGCCTGGTCGCTCGACCTGGCCAAGACCAATCCGCTGATCGGCCAGGTCAACGAGCTGTATTTCGCCCGCGCCAAGGTCAACCTGACCGGCAATTCGGCGCGCACCTTCACCGGCCTGATGACCCTGGCCCAGGCGATCAATGCGGCCGGCTCGACCGAACCGGAAGCGATCCGCAAGGCCCTGGCGGCCACCAATATCGATGGCAAGCAAACCATCATGCCGTGGAAAGGCATCAAGTTCGACGCCACCGGCCAGAACGTCAACGGCGCCGGCGTCCTGGTGCAGATCATCGACGGCAAGTATCACACCGTGTGGCCGTTCGAGCTGGCCACGCGCGAGGTGGTCTGGCCGATGCCGAAGTGGAACCAGCGTAAATAAGCCGCCGGCCCGGGGCGCGCCCTTGCCGCGACCGGGCCGTTTCTTCCCCCCTTAGAACCTGCGCGGCCGCCCGCTCTCACGAGGAAAAACATGTCTATCGAAATACTGTTGCAGACCCTGGCGTCCGGGGTGCTTATCGGGCTGATCTATGCCCTGGTGGCGATCGGGCTCACCCTCATTTTCGGCGTCATGGATATCGTCAACTTTTCGCATGGCGAATTTCTGATGTTCGGCATGTACGCCAGCTTCTGGCTGTTCGCGCTGTATGCGCTCGACCCCATCGTGACCTTGCCGCTGACGGCCCTGCTGCTGTTCGGCCTGGGCGCGCTGGTCTACAAGCTGGTCATCCGCAAGATCACCGACGCGCCCATGCTCTCGCAAGTGTTTACCACCTTCGGCCTGATGATCCTGTTCCGCGGCATCGCCCAGTATTTCTGGAAGCCGGACTTCCGCACCGTGGGCCAGAGCATGGTCAGCGGCAATATCAGCCTGGGCGGTATCCAGATCGGGCTGCCCCAAGTGACGGCCGGCATCGGCGCCATTCTCGTCACCGGCGCCATCTATCTGTTCCTGACCCGCACCAGGGCCGGCGCCGCCCTCGAGGCCACCGCCGCCGACAAGGACGCGGCCCGCTTGATGGGCATCGATTCGCAGAAAATGTTCGCCCTGGCCTGGGGCGTGGGCGCGGCCTGCGCCGGCGTGGCCGGTGCGCTGCTGTCGACCTTCTTTCCGATCTTTCCCGAAGTGGGCGCCAATTTCATCCTGATCGCCTTCGTGGTGGTCAACCTGGGCGGCTTCGGCTCGGTGGTCGGCGCCCTCATCGCCGGCATCCTGGTCGGGGTGATCGAGGTGCTGGGCGGCTTCCTGCTCGGCCCCCAGTACAAGCTGGCCATCGTGCTGGCGCTGTTCCTGGCAGTGCTGATGTTCCGCCCGCAAGGCCTGATGGGCAAGGCCTGAGCTGCCCCCACTTCGACATCCAAGAGACATAAAGGTAACCATGATGAATTCCGTCACGCCCGCATTGCTGACTGCCCGTCCGGGCCGGCCAGCTCCGCTCAAACGCTTCGGCGGCGCCGCCTGGCTGGTGCCCGGCCTGCTGCTGGCCTGTCTGGTGCCGCTGGCGGTCACCGATCCCTCGCACCAGAATCTGGCCATCCTGGTGCTGATGGCGGCCCAACTGGGGGTCGCCTGGAATATCCTGGGCGGCTATGCCGGCCAGATCTCGCTCGGCCAGGCGGCCTTTTACGGCCTGGGCGCCTACACTTCCACCATCCTGTTCGCGCGCTGGGGCGTCAACCCGTGGCTGGGGATGCTGGCCGGCGGCCTGGTGGCCGCCGCCATCAGCCTGCTGATCGGCCTGTCGTGCTTCCGCCTCAAGGGCCATTATTTTTCCATGGCCACCATCGCCGTGGCCGAGATCATCCAGATCCTGTTTACCAACTGGGAGTTCGCCGGCTCGGCCGTGGGCCTGACCATTCCGATGGACCAGGACGGCTGGGCGGTGATGGTGTTCGCCGCGAAAACGCCGTACTACTACATCGCGCTGGGCTTGCTGGTACTGACCCTGGCGGCCAACTACCTGATCGAGAAAAGCTACCTCGGCTACTATTTCCGCGCCATCAAGGATGAACCGGATGCGGCGCGCAGCCTGGGCATCAAGCTGAGCACCTACAAGGAGGTGGCCTTCGCCATCAGCAGCTTTTTCACCGCCCTGGGCGGCAGCCTGTACGCGCAAAAGGAACTCTACATCGATCCGGCCTCGGTGCTGCACACCGGCCTGTCGATCAAGATGGCGCTGGTGTCGATCCTGGGCGGCGTGGGCAGCCTGTTCGGCCCACTGGTGGGCGCCTTCACCCTCACCGTGATCGAAGAAGGCACCCGCATCCTGTTCGGCGGCACCGGCCGCGGCGCCGACCTGATCGTCTATGCCGCGCTGATCGTCGTCATCGCCGTGTATTACCCGACCGGCGCGCTCGGCTGGCTCAAGCAGTGGCGCGGGCGCCGCCTGGCCCGCCGCAACGAACTGGCCAAAGGAGAAAAAGCATGACCTTGCTGCGCGTGGAAAACGTCACCAAGAAATTCGGCGGCATCACCGCCAACGAGAACGTCTCGTTCGAGCTGGGCGCCGGCCAGATCGTCGGCCTGATCGGCCCGAACGGCGCCGGCAAGACCACCATGTTCAACTGCATCGCCGGCTATGCGCCGCCGACCTCGGGCGACATCTGGCTGGGCGACAAGCGCATCTCGGGCCTGACGCCCGAACAGTGCGCCAAGGCCGGGGTGGGACGCACCTTCCAGGTCGCGCGCACCTTCACCAGCATGACGGCGCTGGAAAACGTGATGGTCGGCGCCTTCCTGATCGGCCGCCAGGTCGGTCCGGCCCGCAAGCGCGCGGCCGAACTGCTCGACTTCGTCAATCTCGGCCACTTCAGCGACCGCCCGGCCGGCAGCATGACGGTCAGCGAACAGCGCCGCCTGGCGGTGGCGCGCGCGCTGGCGGTCGAGCCCTCGCTGCTGCTGATGGACGAGGTCATGGCTGGCCTGAACCTGACCGAGGTGCGCGAAGCGGTCGAGGTAGTGCTGAAGATCCGCGAACGCGGCATTTCCTGCCTGATCGTCGAGCACGTGCTCGAAGGCATCATGCCGATCGCCG
>CAMLHI010000140.1 GCA_946479705.1 uncultured Oxalobacteraceae bacterium | reverse complement strand
ACCGCGCCGCGCTGCTGGTCGGGCAGGGGATTGTCCTCGCCCCTGACGGTCAGGCAGCAAGCGATGCCGCTGCGTTTTTCGAACTGGTCGACCAGCCACTCGGTGGCGGCCGGCAAGCCCAGTTCCAGCGTACTGGGATGCAGGTCGTTAATGATCGCGCGCACCGAGCGGATGCTGGCGTCGATGGTCTCAAGCGCCTGGCCGACCCGGCGCTTGAGGCGCGCATGCGGGCCGCAGCGCTCGTAGAGCATCTGGACGTCGATCTTGAGCGCCAGCAGGTTCTGGCCGAGGTCGTCATGAATGTCCAGGGCGATGCGCTTGCGCTCTTCTTCCTTGGCCGTTTCCAGATGGGCGGTGAGGCGGCGCAGCTGGGCATACGATTGCGCCAGCTTGTGTTCGGTGGCCTGGCGTTCGCCGACTTCAATGCTGAGCTGCTCGTTGATGCGCTGCAGTTCGGCGGTGCGCTTGCGGATGCGCACTTCCAGGCCGATCTGCACGGCTGCCAGTTCCAGCTCGGCGGCCTTGCGCTCGGAAATGTCGGTCAGCAGCAGCAGCGTGCCGTCGGCCAGGCCGTCGTCGAGGGTGGCTGGCCGGCCGCTGGCGATCGCCCAGCCGACGCTGCCGTCGCGGCGGCGGTAGCACAGGTCGAAGGTGCGCACGACCGGGCTGTGGTCGGCCGACAGCAGGGCCGCCAGCGACTGGCGCGGGTTGTCGCCGAAGAAGTCGTGCAGGCTGTGGTGCGTGAGTTGCTCGACGGTGCAGCCGAACATGCCGGCCAGGCGCGCGTTGGCGAAGATGGTGTTGCCGCCGGCATCGACCATCCAGATGCCTTCGTGGGCGGTGTTGACGAAGTGGCTGTAGCGGCGCTGGAGGGTGCGCGCGCGGCGCAGGGCCGCCTGGTGCGAGCGCGCCAGCGCGCGGATGCGCAGCGCGCCAATGACGATGGCGCCGCTGGCGATGGCCACGCCGGCCAGCAGGGTACGCGGAATGGCATGCACGTCGCCGACGGCGACGAGCGCGACCGACCCTGCCATCGACAGGACGATGGCGGCAATGGCCAGGCACAGCGATTCCACGTTCCAGGTCTTCATGCGCGTCCAGACAGTTGTGCTTGCTGCATTTTATGCCAGTTTTCCTGAGATCACCGTTGCACGCACGCGTGTATTTTTAGGCAAGAAAATGGCCCGAGCGTTTCCGGTCGGGCCGTGCGGGAGCTGGCGCTCAACCGGTATTGCGCAGGCCGGCGGCAACCCCGTTGATGGACAAGTGAATGCCGCGGTGCACGCGCTCATCGATCTTGGTCGGATCGCCGGCCACCGCGCGGTGGCGGTGGATCAGTTCGACCTGCAGGTGGTTGAGCGGGTCGAGGTAGGCGAAGCGGTTCTGGATCGAACGGGCCAGCAGCGGATTGGCGCTGAGGCGTTCCTGGGCGCCGGTAATGGTTTCCAGGCACTTGAGGGTAGTGCCGTGCTCGGCGGCGATGCGCTTGAAGATGCGTTCGCGCAGTTCGACGTCGGCCACCAGTTCGGCATAGCGCGAGGCGATCGCCAGGTCGCTCTTGGCCAGCACCATGTCCATGTTCGACAGCAGGGTGGCGAAGAACGGCCATTCCTTGAACATGGCTTGCAGGGTGGCGACTTTGTCGTCGCGCTGGCCTTCGTCCAGCCAGGCCGAGACGGCCGCGCCGAAGCCGTACCAGCCATTGAGCAGCAGGCGGCACTGGCCCCAGGAAAAGCTCCAGGGAATGGCGCGCAAGTCTTCGATGCGCTTGGTCTTCTTGCGCGAGGCCGGGCGCGAGCCGAGGTTGAGCTCGGCGATCTCGGCGATCGGCGTGGCGGCGAAGAAGTAGTCGGTAAAGCCGTCGGTCTCGTACACCAGGTTGCGGTAAGCCTTGTAGGCGCGCTCGGACAGGTCGGCCATGATGGCTTCGAAGCGCGCCAGCTGCTCGGCGCGGGCGCCTTCGCGCGCGTGCGGGGTGAGCGTCGCTTCCAGGGTGGCGGCCACCAGCAGTTCCAGGTTGCGCCGGCCGATGTCCTTGTTGGAAAACTTGGACGAGATGATTTCGCCCTGTTCGGTCAGGCGGATCTGGCCGTTGACGGTGCCCGGCGGCTGGGCCAGGATGGCTTCGTAGGAAGGACCGCCGCCGCGCCCGACGGTGCCGCCGCGGCCGTGGAACAGGCGCAGCTTGACGCCGGCGTCGGCGAACACCTTGACCAGGCTGATCTCGGCCTTGTACAGCTCCCAGTTGGAGGTGAGGAAGCCGCCGTCCTTGTTGGAGTCGGAATAGCCGAGCATGACTTCCTGCTGCTGGCCCTGCTGTTCGATGAGGGCCTTGACCAGCGGAATGGCCATCCATTCCTGCATGATGCCGGCGGCGCGCTGCAGGTCGGGGATGGTTTCGAACAGGGGGATGACCATCGTGTCGAGCTCGTTGGCGTGCACGCGCAGCAGGCCGGTTTCCTTTTGCAGCAGCAGCAGTTCGAGCAGGTCCGACACGGTTTCGGTGTGGGAAATGATGTAGTTGCGGATGGCGCGCGCGCCGTAGCGCTCGCGGATTTCCCGGGCCGCGCGCAGGATGGCCAGTTCGCCGGCCGATTCCTCGCTGTAGGACAGGTAGGGCGAATACAGCAGGCGCGGCTGCGACAGTTCGCCCAGCAGCAGGGCGGTCTTGGCCGCTTCGTCCAGGCTGGTGTAGCTGGGGTGCACGCCGGCGGCGGCGAACAGTTCGGTCAGCACGCGTTCGTGCACGTCCGAGCTTTGGCGCATGTCGAGCGATGCCAGGTGGAAGCCGAAGATGCTGGCGGCGCGCTGCAGGGTGGCCAGGCGCGGCTTGATCATGATGCTGCCGTGGTTGGCGGCGAGCGAGTCGGCCAGCACCTGCAGGTCGGCGACGAATTCGCTGGCCTGCCCGTACGCGTCGGCATGGCCGACTTCCTTGCGCAGGATGTTGGTGGCGCCGAGCGCGCGCGCGGTGGCGGCCAGGCGCGCGTACATGCCGATCAGGGCGCGGCGGTAGGGCTCGTCGCTGCGGTGCGGGGAGGTGTCCGGCGAGGCGGCGGCCAGGGCCTGGAGGGCCTCGCTGGCGCCCACCATCAGGGTCGAGATCGACAGTTCGGCGCCCAGGGTGTGCACTTCGTCGAGGTAGAAGTCGAGGATGGTGGTGGCCTGGCGCACCAGGGCGTGCTGCATGGTGCCGGCGTTGACGTTGGGGTTGCCGTCGCGGTCGCCGCCGATCCAGCTGCCCATCTGCACGTAGGGCGTGTTGCCGAGGGCGATGCCGTCGTCGAAGGCGGCCGCCAGTTCCTGCTCGATGTCGTCGTACAGGCCGGGCAGCTCGCGCAGGAAGGTGATGCGGTAGTAGGACAGGGCGTTGTCGATCTCGTCGGCCACGGTCAGTTTGCTGTAGCGCAGCATGCGGGTCTGCCACAGGGTGGCGATGCGGGCGTGCAGCAGCTGCATGTTGGCGCTGCGCTCGCGCGGGGTCAGCGGCAGGTCGCGTTCGGCCAGCAGGCGGGCGATGTCGTGCTCGGCGTCCAGGGTGCTCTTGCGCTGCACTTCGGTCGGGTGGGCGGTCAGCACCGGGGAAATCAGGGCGTCCTCGAAGAAGGATTGCACCGCTGCGGGGCCGACGCCGGCCTGCTTGAGCTTGTCCAGGGCATAGCCGACGCTGCCTTGCTGGGGCGCGGAACCGGCCAGCAGGTGGGCGCGGCGGCGGCGAATGTGGTGCTGGTCCTCGGCAATGTTGGCCAGGTGCGAGAAGTAGGAAAACGCCCGCACCACCGAAATGGTCTGGAGGCGGGTGAGCTTGTGCAGCAGGGCGGTCAGCTCCTGGCCGGCCTGGGCATCGTCCTCGCGGCGAAAGCGCACCGCGGTCTGGCGGATCGTTTCGACGACTTCGAAGACGTCGTCGCCTTCCTGGTCGCGCAGCACGTCGCCGAGCAGGCGGCCGAGCAGGCGGATATCTTCTTTCAGCGGGGCGTCCTTGTCGAGGACGGTATTCGATTCTTGAACAGCAGTTGGATTAACCATGTTAGACCACAGAGTGAATTGTTGGTGCAAAGGCTTTTGGCCACGGTCTGCAAAGAGGGCGCATGATAAAATTTGTGATCTTATCCATGCACCGAAAGAACTGGCATAAAACCGGTATGGATTTAACGACAGTGAAAGAACCCGATTTGAACGCAACTGAATTGGCGCGGCAACCACCATCGAAGTTGGTCATTGCATCGCGCGAGAGTCGTCTTGCCATGTGGCAATCCGATCACGTACGTGATCAATTGGCATTATTATATCCGCACTGCAGCATCAACATCCTCGGCATGACCACCCGCGGCGACCAGATTCTCGACCGCGCGCTCAGCAAGGTCGGCGGCAAGGGGCTGTTCGTCAAGGAGCTGGAAGTGGCGATGGCCGAAGGGCGCGCCGACCTGGCCGTGCACTCGCTCAAGGACGTGCCGATGGACTTGCCGGAAGGCTTCGTGCTGGCCGCCGTGCTCGAACGCGAAGACCCGCGCGATGCCTTCGTCTCCAACGATTACGCCGACCTGGACGCCTTGCCGGCCGGCGCGGTGGTGGGCACCAGCAGCCTGCGCCGCCAGTCGCTGATCGCGGCGCGCTATCCGCATCTGGTGATTCGTCCGCTGCGCGGCAACCTCGATACCCGGCTGGGTAAGCTGGACCGCGGCGAGTACGCGGCCATCATCCTGGCCGCGGCCGGGCTCAAGCGGCTCGGCTTGCCGCAGCGCATACGCGCGCTGCTGGAACCGGAATACAGCCTGCCGGCCGCGGGGCAGGGCGCCATGGCCATCGAAATCCTGGCCCGGCCGCTCAACGGCATCGACCTGGCCGCCGTGCTGGCGCCGCTCAACCACCAGCCGACCGCGCTGGCGGTGCGGGCCGAACGGACGGTATCGAAAGTGTTTGGCGGCAGCTGCCAGATTCCGCTGGCGGCCTTCGCCACCATCGACGGCGCCACCATGCGCCTGCGCGCCATGGTGGCCACGCCGGACGGCACGCGCATGGCCAGCGCCGAACTGAGCGGCCCGGCCGACGCGCCCGAAGCGCTGGGCCAGCAGGTCGCGGCCTTGCTGCAGAAGCAGGATGCCCATGCGATCCTGGCGGCCTGCGCGGCCGCCGCCAGCACTGACGAGGCCGGTACCGGCGGGCATGCCTGATCCGGTTGTCATCACCCGTCCGCGCGCGCAAGCCGAAACCCTGGCCGCGCAAGTGCGCCAGGCCGGGCGCGAGGTCGTGCTGCTGCCATTGCTCGACATCGCGCCGCTGGCCGACCCTGGCCCCTTGCAGGCGACGCTGGCGCGGCTGGCTTGGTTCGACCTGGTGGCCTTCGTGTCGCCGAATGCCATCGATGCCGCGTTTTCCCATCTGGATGCATGGCCGCCGACCGTGGCCATCGCTGTGCTGGGCGAAAGCAGCCGCGCGGCGCTGGCCGCGCACGGGGTCGATATGGCCCGCGTGACCGTCCATCAGCCGCCCGGCGATGGACCCAGCGATTCCGAGCATCTGCTGGGCGCGCTGGATCTGGCAGCCCTGCGCGGCAAGCGCGTGCTGGTGGTGCGCGGCGAAAGCGGGCGCGAGCTGATGGTGGAGGGCTTGCGCGCCGCCGGTGCCGAGGTCGCCACCGTGGCGGCCTACCGGCGCAGCGTGCCGGTGCTGACCCCGGTGCTGGCGCTGCAACTGACGAGCCTGCTGGCGCGGCCGCACGACTGGATCGTCACCAGTTCGGAAGCGCTGCGCGGCCTGGTGGCGCTGGTGCGCGAAGCCGGCGGTGAGGCGGCTGTCGTCAAATTGCAACAACAACATCTTCTGGTGCCGCACCAGCGTATCGCCGACAATGCCGCGGCACTGGGCTTTACCCGACTGACGCAGAGCGGTTCAGGCGACGCACGCCTGCTTGCCGCGTTACAATCACGAGCATGAACGAATTGCCTACCTTACCAGAACATA
>CAMLHI010000139.1 GCA_946479705.1 uncultured Oxalobacteraceae bacterium | reverse complement strand
GGCGGCGAAAATATCTTTGGCGACGAGGGCGCGCGCGTGAAAGCCAGCGTCAAGAAAGGGAAAGCCAAGACGCTCTGGAACCCGGTCACCCTGGCGCTGGGCCTGAACGACAATTACCGCGTGCCGCTGTCCCACTTGACGCGGGCATTTGCCGCGCATGACTTTCTCGATGCATGGATGCCTCAGTGGCGGCAGAGCCTGGCGCTGCTGGGCAAGTAGTGCAGGCGCCAGACCCAGCTCCCTACTGGGCGACCGCTCAATATGGTCTACAACGCCGCAGCCGCCTCTCTGTCTTGAGGTAGGGTGCCGCGGCGCTCAGGGCAAAGCGCAATAGCCGAGGTTGGCAAAGGCGCCTAGGATTTCGCCATCGCGGCCAGTTGCTTGGCCGACCGCGCCATCCCCGCGAAAATCGTCGCCGCCACCTGCTCCGAAAATCCAGACGGCAGACGTGCCGCCACCGCTTCGATTGCAATGGTCGTTCGCGCCAGAATTCGCTCGATCACGTCTTCGGCACGCATGAAATACTTGGCCGCGGTGCTGTTAAAGTGCCTGCGCTGCACGGCCGCAAAACGGTAGTGCTTGTTCTTGCCCATCAATGTTGCCAACCAATCCCAGCGGCAGTTTAAGGATGTGGGTGGTAGGCGTCGAGCCATGCGGTCGCATCCAACTGCCCTCGTGCCACAACAGCGCGGTCTTTTCTTGCGCGCCTGCCAGCGAAATACGCAGCTCGTCGTTGTCGTCACGGCTCCCGGCGGTCCCGGTCGGGTTAGCTGGATCAGGTGCCGCTCGACATCATCCTCCGACATCGGGGTGGCGTCGATGCGCTTGACGTCGACGGGCGCCTCGTCTTCCTTGAGCAGCTGCACGGCGCCGACGCAATCCCTGCCGATTTCCTGCAGCAAATCGAATGCGTCGATGGAGGCAAGCTTGTAACGCGAGGCCAGGCGTTTGCGGATCGGCTCGCTGTCGGGGAGCAGGTTGTCGAAATAGTTGTGCACGACATCGCCGCGCAAAGGCAGCTCGCCCGTGTAGGGCAAGGAGAGCGACAGCGGGCGTCCCAGCGGCGATGCGCGCCACGCTCGGTCGTATAGAAATTGCATGTCGCCCCGCGCAGGGATGGTCCAGGTACCGACACGCTCGCCGTTGCTCCACACCGACAGCGAGCGCGCGTGCGATTTGCGCCCCATCGCTTACCAGTCCGTAACGGCGGCACCAGCAGCGTCGACGGTATCGGGCTTCGGCTGCAGCAAGACTTCATGATTCAAGGCCGCAAGCAGCGCCAGCAATTGCTCGACATTGATCGACCCCGGATCAAGTTCCATGGCGGAGATGCGGCTTTGGCTGATCCCCAGCCGCTGCGCGAGCGCGGTCTGCGATAGTCCGGCAGACTTGCGCGCGGACTGCAGGAAAGGACCGAGCTGCCTGGGGAGGGAGAGGATTTGTTTCATGGCGTGTTCGCGGCGCTTACCTGTGGGACGGGCATCCCCAGATTACCCGCATAACGGGTATTCGTCGTTTACCTTTTATACGGGTACCCCCGCCATGTCGGACTGAACGAAATAACAGCCTTTGATTAGGCTAGTTCAAGAAAGGATCTGGAACGCCTGTGGTTGATCGCTTGCAGGCCCATCAATGCGCGCGTGTGATTGACCGGGGCGCCGGCCCGGCGGTAGCCATAAGTCGGCAGCGCCGTAATTTCAGCACGGACCGCGTCGACCAGGATGGCGTCGGCAGGCTGATGAAACGTTGGCCCGGTGCGGCCGTCATCCCAGCCGTCCGGTCGTGCCAGCATTAGCGAAATGCGAGCGCGCTATGCCAAGTACGGAATAGACCGGCTTCACTGGTCGTCCTTGCTCAACAAGGGCGAGCGCGCGATCCACTTTTTTCGCGAGCGAACTCGACGGCCTTCGTCGAACCCAAATCAGCTTCAAATTTCCTGATAGTTTCAAGCACAATATCAAACGCTGGCGGCACCGAACTGAACATCTCGCCCTGCATTTCTGCGTAATCCTGCCGCCACGCTGGGCGGACGACGCGCGCGTTCGCCGGCCAGGGATCGGATCGCGCACCGAACTCAATCTTCACAACGGGCCGAAGATAGCGCGCCGATTGCACATCGAAGTGAGTCGGATATTCAAACAACAGCGTCTGCGCGTCGACATCCTCGGCGTCCAGGTGCAAACCCCATCCGACGCCGCCCAAGACAGCGTTCAGCCGCTCAAGCAACTGCGGCTGCACAACGTCGCGCACATGCGTGCCGCACGCGATCTTGAGCGCCTTGAGCCGCTTCGATCGTTGCTTGGCGCTCGGCGCTTGCTCCGGGCTGTTGGCGCCCCCGAACCCAAGCGCATCGCGGCCGATGGTCAGGTCGATATCTTCGGAAAAGCGATCAATCAGCCCCCAAGCCTTGGACAGCGATGTGCCGCCCTTGAAGGTCAGATGCGGTGCCAGGTCGGGCATTGCAAACAATTGCTGCAGTATCCAGGACACCCAGAAATCCTTCTCCACGCTCGATGCGACCCAGCCTACGCGCGCGGCGGTCTGCTCCAGCGTCAGGCGCTGGTCTGCTGCGGAGAGGTCAAGAAACTGCGGCATCGTTCAACCCTCGTTGCGTGCAATGTCGCGCATGATTTCCGCAATCCATACCGGTGCCAAGGGCGCGTCTGCCAGCAACACAGCCTTGTCCTCAGCCGACAAACGCGCACGCAGGCGAGCCACCATCTGCGCGTCGATATTGGGTTGCTTCAGGTGGCGCAGCGCCTGGATCACCAAACCGCTGATCCGACCGGCCGTTGCCATATTGCGCGGCGTTGTATGCTTCAGCAGAATCGACTGATTCCCGACCTGCACGGCACGGGACGCGCCATCGGTTAGAAACGCCAGCCTCATCGGCACCTGCTCGGTGAGTCCGAGCAAGTTGGCTGCGTAGGCGCCGGAAGGCTGCAGCCGCAAGCTTCCCTTGTCGGCCAGCGCACGCGCAATGTCGTCCGGAGCCGGCAATAGCGGCCCCAGAAGCGCGTGCGTGCGCGGGACATCGTACAAGCCCCGTGCGATGCGCCGCACGACGCCACTGGCCGCCAAACGCGACAAAACCTTGTCCACTGCAGCGCGGCCGCCCAGGTTGACGAAGTCGCTTGGGCTGAAAACCTGGCCTGGCTTGGCCCGACCTAGCTGTGCGCGAATCGCGGCATCGACATTGGTCCGAGGCGTGGCCGTGCCTGGCTTTTGCGCCTTGGATGGCCGGACAGTGGTTGAAGAAGGAGTTCGCATGTCAGAAAATATACCACGTTTTTCTGACAAAAACACATATAAAGTCGGTGCTCGCAAGACGCGGCCGCAGCCTGAATAGATCGCAAGTCGTTCACCATTAAGGTTGAGCCGATGTAGTGCCAATCGAACCCTTGTCAGGGAATCTGTCAGGAAATGTATTAGGCACCCGCTAGTAGTCTGACGGGGCCATCCCTGGCCTGCTGCAGGCTGACGTCGGGATAGGCGCCCATGACATACGTTTTTTGCTTGGTATTGAATCGCCAGGCCCCGCGCCAGAGCTTGGATCCGTTGGGCACGACGTGAAGCTGCAGGCCGGCGCCGTCGGACAGCTTGATCAGCATTTCCCCTGGCTTGGCCTGCCGGCATTTGATGTCGGTGAGAGGCGTTGTTGGTATCGTTCTGCGCTAGACCGGTCTGTTGGTACGGCGCGTTGTTGGTACGGATTTCGTACCAACGTTTATACCAACACTTATTGCGGCTGGCAATGAACGATAGCGAACGAAGTTGAACCTATCTTCATAGATAAATCAATGAGGTAAGTTCAATTTCTGAACGGTAGCGAACCGTAATAAACGTTGCATTGGCGGAAGCGGTGAGATTCGAACTCACGAACAGGTCTCCCCGTCGCCAGTTTTCAAGACTGGTGCCTTCAACCGCTCGGCCACGCTTCCTGCAGACCAGCATTATACAGAAACCCATGCACGGACACCACGGCCGACTGCACCCGAGAAAGCGCTAACCGAACGGCAACCAACGCTCGCGCAACATGGCTTCAAACGCACTGGCCGACAGCGGCTGGGAATACAGATAACCCTGCACCTCATCGCAACCGGCACTGCGCAGGAAATCCAGCTGCGCATCGGTCTCCACGCCTTCGGCAATGACCCGGTGGCGCAGTTGCTGGGCGATGCTGATGATGGTGCTGGCGATGGCGCAGTCGTTGCTGTCCCCAGGCAAGCCCATGGTAAACGAGCGGTCGATCTTCAAGGTATCGATCGGAAAGCGCTTCAGGTAAGACAGACTCGAATAACCGGTACCGAAATCGTCCAGCGACAGGCTCACGCCCAACGAAGTAATCTGATCCATGATGTCGATCACCCGCTCGATATCGTTCATCAGGGTGCTCTCGGTAATTTCCAATTCCAGCCAGGCCGGATCGAGCCCGTGACGCCCCAGCAAGTCCCGCACGCGCTCCGGCAGCGCCGGCGTAAACTCACGCGCCGACACATTGACCGCCACGCGAAACGCCGGAAAGCCCATCGCCTGCCACTGCGCCGCCTGGGCGCAGGCCGCCTCCAGCACCCACTCGCCCAGCGGCACGATCAGGCCGGTCGCCTCGGCCAGCGGAATGAACTGCACCGGCGGCACCATGCCGCGCTCCGGATGCATCCAGCGCACCAGCGCCTCGGCCCCGACGATGCGGTCGTGCCCGATATCGAACTTAGGCTGGTAGTGCAGCAGCAATTCGCCCTTGCGCAAGGCTTGGCGCAAGCCCGACTCCAGGCGCATGCGGTCATGCATGCCCTGGTTCATTTCGCTGCTGAAAAACGCCACGCTGCGGTCGTCACCCTCGTTGCCCTGCTTGGCGCGCTCCATGGCAATGTCGGCCAGGCGCAGCAGCGCTTCGGCGTCCGCTCCATCCTGCGGAAACACGCTGATGCCGATGCTCGCCCCCACCCGCAAATCATTGCCGTCGATGAGGAAAGGCTCGGCCAGCGCCGCCTGCAGCTTGCGCGCCACGGTGGTCGCTTCGAAGTGCTCGCGGATATCGAACAGGCCGACGGCAAACTCGTCGCCGGACAGGCGCGCGATCACATCCTGCTCGCGCAGCGCCGCGCGGAAACGCTGGGCCACCTGGCGCAGCAGGGCGTCGCCGATGGCACGGCCCAGGGTGTCGTTGATCGGCTTGAAACGGTTCAAGTCGATGAATAGCACGCAGCCGGCGGCTTCCTTGCGGCTGGCCACGGTCAAGGCCTGGTCGACCAGCTTGGCCAGCAAGGTGCGGTTGGGCAGGCCGGTGAGCGCGTCGTAATAAGCCAGGTGGTGCAAGCGTTCCTCGGCCAGCTTGCGCTCGGTGATGTCGGTCAGGTAGGCGATCAGGCCGATGGGCTTGTCGTCCGGACTGTGCAGGGGCGCGAGCGACATGCTGGCCCAGAACACCTCGCCGTTCTTCTTGCGCCGCCGCACTTCCATCAAGGCCCCGCCCTGCTCCACGAAAGCGTCGTGAAAGCCGGCCTCCTCGTCGGCGTACAGGAACAGGATGTTGCGGCCGATGGCTTCCAGCGCGCTGTAGCCGAACAGCCGCTCGGCGCCCTTGTTCCAGCTGGTGATGTAGCCGGTGGGGTCGAGCGTGAGGACCGATTCGTTGATCTGGTCGAGGATCTGGGCCTGGTGCGCCAGTTGCGCTTCGATCTGGGCGAAGGCGTGGGTCGAGCGCTGGGCCAGCGAGTGCACTTGCAGCAGGGAGGCGGTCAGTCCGGCCAGGCTGGCCAGGCGTTGACGGTCCTGTTCGCCATAACCGGGCCGGCCGGACACCTCGTAGCGGCCGTAGACCTGGCCCTTGCAGGCGCATTCCATGACCAGGTTTTCCGCGCTGTCGCGAAACAGCCCGGCCGCGTCGCGCTCGCCGAGGTAGTCGGCCGGTACAAACAGCCCGACCGGGCTGGCGAGCACCTTGCGGGCGATGCGTCCCAATTCGT
>CAMLHI010000138.1 GCA_946479705.1 uncultured Oxalobacteraceae bacterium | reverse complement strand
GCCCCGCACTTTAACTCATCCTTACAATCCATGAAGCCAGCTTCCCCGACCGCCGCCTCGCGCTTTTACCAACGCTGGGCCAATGCCGTGCCCGGCCGCGTCGAGGCGCTCGATGCGCTGGCCGCGGAACCGCTCGACCGGGCCGACCTGGGCGCCGCGCTGGCGCGCGAAAGCGCCGCCGGCCTGCCCCTGCCGCGCGCCATGCGGCGCCTGCGCAACCTGCTGGTGGCTGGCCTGATCCGGCGCGACCTGGACGGGCGCGCCAGCCTGAACGAAGTGGTCAGCACCATGACCGGCTTCGCCGACTTCGCCATCCGGACCCAGCTGGCCGCGCTCATGGACGAGCTGGTGGCCGCCCACGGCACCCCGGTGGGCGAGGAATCCGGCCTGCCCCAGCAGCTGATGGTGCTGGCCATGGGCAAGCAGGGTGGCGGCGAACTGAACGTGTCGTCCGACATCGACCTGATCTTCGTCTACCCCGAGGATGGCGAAACCCGGGTGGACGGCGCCGGCCAGCGCCAGCTGTCCAACCAGGAATTCTTCACCCGCCTGGGCAAGCGCCTGATCGCCGCCCTGGCCGAAGTGATCGAAGACGGCTTCGTGTTCCGGGTCGACATGGCCTTGCGTCCGAACGGCAATTCCGGCCCGCTGGTGGCCAGCCTCAACATGGTCGAGCAATACCTGATCGTCCAGGGGCGCGAATGGGAGCGCTACGCCTGGGTCAAGGCGCGCGCCGTCACCGGCACCCCGGCCGACATCGCCGCGCTCGAAGCCATCGTGCGCCCCTTCGTATACCGGCGCTACCTCGACTTCGGCGTGATCGACGCCATCCGCACCATGCACGCCCAGATCCGCGCCGAGGTCGACCGCCAGGAACGCCTGCACCCGGACCGCAGCAACAACGTCAAGCTCGGCCGCGGCGGCATCCGCGAGATCGAATTCTTGGCCCAGGTGTTCCAGCTCATCCGCGGCGGGCGCGACGCCGACCTGCGCGCGCGCTCCACCCGCGCCACCTTGCGCATGCTCGCCAACAAGGGCCTGATGGAAGCCGAGACGGTCGCCCAGCTGCTCGACGCCTACAGCTTCCTGCGCAACCTCGAGCACCGCCTGCAATACCTGGAAGACGCCCAGACCCACACCCTGCCGGCCAGCGACGCCGACCGCGCCATCGTGGCCCAGTGGATGGGCCTGCCCAACATCGCCGTCCTGCTCGAACGGCTGGCCGAGGTGCGCCACTTCGTCGCCGCCCAGTTCGACGCCATGTTCAAGGACACCAGCGCCAAGAACGGCAGCGAGGCGGTCGACCCGCAATCGTCCGGCGCCTGCGCCGACCTGGACAACTGCGAAGCGATCGAAGCGCGCCTGGGCACGCTCGGCTTCGACCATGCGGCCGACTCGGCCCGGCGCCTGATGAACACCTGGCAATCGCCGCGCGTGCAAGCCCTGCCCGAAGGCAGCCGGGCCCGCCTGCTCACCCTGGTCAACGCCGCCCTGCCCCTGATCGCCGCCTGCGCCGCCGACAACGAAGTCGGCAGCGCCAGCGCCACCCTGGGGCGCCTGCTGGACTTTTTCGAAGCCATCGCGCGCCGCTCGGCGTATTTGTCGCTGCTGACCGAATACCCGCACACGCTCGAACGCGTGATCCGCATGATGCACGCCTCCGGCTGGGCCGCCAGCTTCCTCAACCTGCACCCGATCGTGCTCGACGAACTGCTCGACGACCGCCTGCACGACGAATCGTTCGACGGCGCCGCCTTCCGCGCCGGGCTCGAGCGCCTGCTCGAGGCGGCCGACGGCGACACCGAACGCAAGATGGACATCCTGCGCGAAGCCCACCACGCCCAGCTGTTCCGCCTGCTGGCCCAGGACCTGGCCGGCTCGCTCACGGTCGAGCGGCTGGCCGACCATTTGTCGGCGCTGGCCGACGCCATCGTCGCCGCCACCATCGACGCCGTGTGGCAAACCATCGGCACGCGCCACCGCGAGGTACCGCGCTTCGCCGTGATCGCCTACGGCAAGCTGGGCGGCAAGGAACTGGGCTACATCTCCGACCTCGACGTCATCTTCCTGTTCGACGACGACGACCAGGACGCCCCCGCCAACTACGCCAAGCTGGCCCAGCGCTTCATCACCTGGATGACCGCCCACACCTCGGCCGGGATCCTGTTCGACATCGACACCGCGCTGCGCCCGGACGGCGCCAGCGGCATGCTGGTGTCCTCGGTGGGCGCCTTCGAGCGCTACCAGCACCAGTCGGCCTGGATCTGGGAACACCAGGCCCTCACCCGCGCGCGCTTTTGCGCCGGCGACGCCGCCATCGCCCCGCGCTTCGAAGCCATCCGCGAACAGATGCTGCGCCAGGAGCGCGACGCCGACGCGCTCAAGACCGAAGTGCTGGGCATGCGCAAGAAGATGCGCGACGCCCACCCGCCGCGGCCCGGCCTGTTCGACCTCAAGCAGGACGAAGGCGGCATGATCGACATCGAATTCATGGTGCAATACCTGGTGCTGCGCCACGCCGCGCGCTACCCCCAGCTGACCGGCAACGTCGGCAACATCGGCCTGCTCAAGATGTGCGGCGAGCTCGGCCTGATCGACGTCGCCCTCTCGATCGCCGTGGGCGACGCCTACCGCAAGATGCGCAAGCTGCAGCACCAGTTGC
The DNA here is from genome assembly GCA_946479705.1 of uncultured Oxalobacteraceae bacterium. The sequence goes on along the minus strand of CAMLHI010000138.1, from coordinate 3,313 downwards.
GCCTGCAGGGGCAGGAAAACGCCCGGCTCGACCCCGCGCGCATTGGCGCCCACGCCGACAAGGTCCGCGCGCTGTGGGAAAGCCTGTTCGCCAACTGAAGCCCCACCAAATTTAATTCACCCACCGGGGGTCAGTGCTCCCATTGATGCATCAGCTCGCCTACGGCTTCCGCCAGCCGTCTCAGAGAGAAAAACCATGTAAGCGAGCTCTTGTAACAATGGGGGCACTGACCCCGGGGTTGGGGCGCACCGAATATTATTTGGAATTGTCGCTTTAGGAAATTTAGCGGTACTTGTCGGTTACAAAATAATGTATGTCCGTCCGCCATTTTCACCCCCGGCTATTGGTACCATATATATTTAATACAGAGTGCATGACGATCCAGTCGCGCCTGTCAGGGAGAATTGCACTATGCCGATGGATCACCCGCTGTCCCGCAAGCGCCGCGATTTCCTGGTTTCGGCCGGTCTGGCCGCCGCCTTCCCGGGTCTGGCCGGCGCCAGCGTGAGCGCCACCGCCCGCGCCGCCGGCCGTGAAGACCTGGCACTGTGGTACGACAAGCCAGCCGCGACCTGGGTGGAAGCTTTGCCGGTCGGTAATGGCCGCCTGGGCGCGATGTGCTTTGGCCGCATTGCCCAGGAACGCCTGCAGCTCAACGAGGGCACCCTGTTCGCCGGCGGCCCCTACAATCCGAACAACCCGGCCGCGCTGGCCGCCCTGCCGCGCGTGCGCGCCCTGATCGACGCCGGCGACTTCGACGCCGCCAGCGCCCTGGCCGGCACCGACCTGCTCGGCACGCCGTCCACCCAGATGCCGTACGGCGCAGCCGGCGACCTGCTGCTCGACTTCGCTGCCGCGGGCGCGGCCAGCGCTTATGTGCGCGCGCTGGACTTGAGCACGGCCATCGCCACCGCGCGCTTTACCAGCGCCGGCAGCACTTACACCCGCGAAGTGTTCGCCAGCGCCCCCGGCCAGCTGCTGGTGGTGCGCCTGAGCGTGACCGGGCCCGGCACGCTCGACTTCGACGTGAACTATCGCCACCCGCGCAACGTGGCCGATGCCAACCCCAACTATGCAGGCGGCCTCCTGGTATCGAACCAGGATGCACCGGACTGGTTTCTGCATGAAGACCTCGAACGCAGCCGGCGTCCCGCCACCCTGCGCGTCGGCACCGACGGCGCGGACGCCCTGCTGATCGAAGGACGCAACGAAGCCCACGCCGGCATCGCCTCGGCCCTCAGCTACGCGGTGCGCGTGCGCGCCCTCGGCGACGGCAGCATCGGCGCCCGCGAGGACCGCCTGGAAGTGCGCGGCGCGCGCAGCGTGACCTTGCTGGTGGCCGTGGCGACCAGCCACGTCAGTTTCCGCGACACCAGCGCCGATCCGCTGCGCGCGGTGCGTGCGCGCACCGATGCCGGCGCCCGCAAGACCTACGCCGCGCTCAAGCGCGAACACGTGGCCGCCCACGCCGCCCTGTTCGGACGCCTGTCCCTGCGCCTGGGCTACGCCGCCGATGCGCGCCCCACCGATGCCCGCATCGCCACCGCCGAAACCCAGGCCGATCCGGCCCTGGCCGCGCTGTACGTCCAATACGCGCGCTATCTGCTGCTGGCGTGCTCGCGCGCGGGCGGCCAGCCGGCCAATTTGCAGGGCATCTGGAACGAGGGCACCAACCCGCCTTGGGGCTCGAAGTACACCATCAACATCAACACCCAGATGAACTATTGGCCGGCCGAATCGGCCAACCTGGCCGCCTGCGTCGAGCCGCTGGTGGCGATGGTGGAGGAACTGGCGGTCAGCGGCGCGGCCACCGCGCGCAGCTGCTATGGCGCGCGCGGCTGGGTGGCCCACCACAACACCGACCTGTGGCGCGCCAGCGCGCCCATCGACGGGCCCCTGTGGGGCATGTGGCCGTGCGGCGGCGCCTGGCTGTGCCTGGCCCTGTGGGACCATTACGATTACCAGCCCGACCCGGCTTTTCTGCGCCGCATCTATCCGCTGCTCAAGGGCGCCAGCCTGTTCTTCCTCGATGCCCTGGTCGAGGACCCGCAAGGGCGCGGCCTCGTCACCTCGCCGTCGATCTCGCCTGAACGCCCCCATCATCCGGACGTGGCCATCTGCGCCGGCCCGGCCATGGACCGCCAGATCCTGCGCGACCTGTTCGCCAATACCCTCAAGGCCCATGCCCTGCTGCGGGATGACGACGCCGCTTTCGCGCAGGCCGTGCGCGCCGCCCGCGCGCGCCTGCCGGCCGACCGCATCGGCGCCCAGGGCCAGTTGCAGGAGTGGCTGGAGGACTGGGACGCCAAGGCGCCCGATCCGCAGCACCGCCATGTCTCGCATCTGTACGCGATCTATCCCAGCGGACAGATCAACGTGCGCGACACGCCCGAGCTGATCGACGCGGCCAAGACCACGCTCACGCTGCGCGGCGACAAGTCGACCGGCTGGGCCACGGCCTGGCGCCTGGCCCTGTGGGCGCGCATGGGCGATGGCGAGCGCGCCCATTCCATCCTGCTCGGCCTGCTCGGCCCGACCCGCACCTATCCGAATATGTTCGATGCCCACCCGCCCTTCCAGATCGACGGCAATTTTGGCGGCACGGCGGGCATCCTGGAAATGCTGGCGCAGTCCTGGGGCGGCGAGATCCATCTGCTGCCGGCCTTGCCGATCGCGTGGCGCGAAGGCGCACTGCACGGCCTGCGCGCGCGCGGCGGCATCGAGCTCGACCTGGACTGGGCCGGCGGCCAGCTCACGCGCCTGCAGCTGCGCGGTGCGCCGCACGCGCCGGTGTCGCTGCGTTATCAGGGCCAGTGCCGCCAGATCAAGCTCGACCGCGGCGGACGCGCCCGCATCGGCGCCTGGAAGTAGGAACCGGACTGCCGGCCTGCCCGCCCGCCAAACCGGCACCCGGCGCGCTCCCGGCCGCCGGGCGCCGCCACCGATGTCCGATTCGAATACCTGCGCCGCCCATTGAAGCCAGAATAGTTATCGTTAACAAAATATCCCGCGCGCGCTTGGAGTTATCGATATCAACCTCCCCGCAATTTGCTGGTATCCGAAGCGCGATATAACAACTAGCCCGTATCCGGTGCCTTTCCAGGGGGCACGTTTGACTTGACCGGATACAAATCGCGCAACGACTGGTAGCGATAACCAACACGGCCATGAATCCCCATCGGCCGCCATCAACCTTTGCCTGACACGGCTTGGAGACACCTGATGACGAAGTTGACAGCACCCGAAAGCGCACTTAGCAACGAAGAAATCCTGAACGCCTTTAGCCGCCGCACCTTCCTGTACAGCCTGGGGG
>CAMLHI010000137.1 GCA_946479705.1 uncultured Oxalobacteraceae bacterium | reverse complement strand
GCTTGACGTACAGCTTGATGCCGCCGCGCTTGTTGCGGTCCCACAGGTCGAACGGAGCGTGGCTCGGCACATACAGCAGCTGGGTGTATTCGCTGCGGCCTTCGACCCGGTTGTGGGTGAAGGTCAGCGGCGGCTGGAAGTCGTGCGAGACGTGCTTGTAGAATTCCTCGTACTGCTCGGGCGTGATGTCGTTCTTGTTGCGGGCCCACAGGGCGCTGGCCTGGTTGACGGTTTCCCACTCGTCCTTGACGACGGTTTCCTTCTTCTCGGCGTCCCACTCGTCCTTCTGCATCTGGATCGGCAGCTGGATGTGGTCGGAATACTTGCGGATGATGGACTTGAGCTTCCAGCTCGAGAGCAGCTCGTCCTCGCCTTCGCGCAGGTGCAGGATCACGTCGGTGCCGCGCGACGGCTTGTCGATGGTCTCGACGCTGTAGTCGCCCTCACCGGCCGATTCCCAGCGCACGCCGTGGCTGGCGTCCAGGCCGGCGCGGCGCGTTTCGACCGTGATGCGGTCGGCCACGATGAAGCCGGAGTAAAAGCCCACGCCGAACTGGCCGATCAGCGCGGCGTCGGCCTGCTGGTCGCCGGACAGCTTGCCGAAGAATTCCTTGGTGCCCGACTTGGCGATGGTGCCCAGGTGCGAGACCACGTCGTCGCGGCTCATGCCGATGCCGTTGTCGGAAATGGTGATGGTTCGGGCGTCCTTGTCGAAGCGCACCGCGATCTTCAGTTCATGGTCGTTGCCGTACAGGGCGTCATTATTGATGGCCTCGAAGCGCAGCTTGTCGGCCGCGTCGGACGCGTTCGAAATCAGCTCGCGCAGGAAGATCTCCTTGTTGGAATACAGGGAGTGGATCATCAGTTGCAGCAACTGCTTTACTTCGGCTTGAAAACCAAGGGTTTCTTTTTCGGCAACAGCCATTTTTCGTGTCCTCGTTTGAGTCGGGTTGAACGGATTGGGCACATATGGAGCGCCGGCACGGTTTTTCAAGGGCTGCTTAGCGACGGCCCAGCTCGCGTTCGAGAAAGTCCCACACGCCGGTTTCCTGGACCTGGGAAATATTGAGCCGCATGCGCGTCGAAGGCAGCTGGGAAGGCGAAAACAGGCTGCCGGGCGCCAGCAGCAGCTGGTGGGCCATGGCGCGCTCGGTCAGCAGATTGGTGTCGACACCTGCGTCGGCCCAGATGAACATGCCGGCCGGGGGCGCCATGTCGACCCGCAGGCCGACCTGCTCCATCTGGCGCACCGCCTGGGTGCGCACCGAGTCCAGGCGCGCGCGGATGCGGTCCACGTGCTTGCGGTAAAGCCCCTCCGAGAGCACCTTGTAGACCACCCGCTCGCCGATTTCGCTGGTGGTCAGGGTCGCGAGCATCTTGCGGTCGCACAGGCGCTGGGCCCATTCGCGCGAGGCGGCGATGAAGCCGACCCGCAGGTTGGCCGCCAGCGACTTGGAAAAGCCGCCCAGGTAGATCACCCGGCGCAGCTGGTCGAGCGCGGCCAGGCGGGTGGCCGGCTGCACCGCGCTGCCCGGGTGCAGGTCGCAATAGATGTCGTCCTCGACCACCGTGAAGCCGTGCTGCTCGGCCAGGCGCAGCACCTGGAAGGCCTTGGCCGCCGACAGCGAGGTGCTGCTGGGATTGTGCAGCACCGAGTTGATGATGTAGAGCTTGGGCCGGTGCAGCGCGGCCAGCTCGTCCAGCTGGGCCACGTCCGGCCCGTCGGCCTGGCGCGCGATGCCGACCACTTTCAGGCCGAGCGCGGCGAAGGAGCCGAACATCAGGAACCAGGCCGGATCGTCGACAAACACGGTGTCGCCGGGGCGGGTGAATTCGCGCGCCACCAGGTCCAGCGCCTGGGTCACGCCGACGGTGGTGACGATCTGCTCGGGCGCGGCGTCGATTTCCAGCTCGGCCAGCTTGAGCTCGAGCTGCTGGCGCAGCGGCAGGAAGCCGGACGGAATGCCGTAGTTGACCAGCGCGCGCGGGTGATGCCGGCTGATGGCGCGCAGGGCGTTGGCGATCATGGGCGCGTCCAGCCACTCGGCCGGCAGCACGCCCGAGCCGGGCACGCGCTGCAGCGGTACCTGGCGGAACATATTGCGGATCAGCCAAACCACGTCGAGCGGCTTGGTTTCCAGCGCCGCGTCTTCGAATGCCGGCGGGGCCGAGCGTTCGCCGGCATTCAGGGGCGAGCGCTCGCGCACGAAAAAGCCGGCGCCGCGGCGCGATTCCAGGTAACCCATCGCCACCAGCTTGTCGAAACCGGCCACCACGGTGAAGGCCGACACCCCGTGATCGGCGGCGAAACGGCGGATCGAGGGCATGCGCGCGCCGCTGCGCAGCAATTTGTCGTCGATGCGGGCGACGACCGAGCGGACGATTTGATCGCTGAGCGATTCGCCGGCGCCGCGCGAGAGCAAGGCCTGCACCGGCACCGGCGCGCGCGCCGCGGCACGACCGCCTTCAAGCTCGTCAGTATCGGCGCGGGAAATGGCAGTCATGGATGTAATCCTGGAAAAAGTGTATTGCAAGTGTAGCGGAAATTCGCCATGCGACCGGTGTTTCTTTTGCGGCGCAGCATGGACATGCCAGCCTTGCGGTAGCGCTACCGCACGCTGCGCCGGAGCTTGTCGGGCTTGCAAGCGGACACCGCCATGCCGGGCCGGCTGAAAACCTTACCAATTCTGTTGCAAACGCCTTGACACAGTGCGCAAGTACCGCCTTCTTCCTCTGGGCCAACGTGCAATGAAGCGTTTCCAACTTTTTTGCAATGAAACAGAACACGCGTGTTTAGTAAAACAAGAGAAACACGCCAAAAAGTGTTGCGTTCATGCCGAAAAGCGAACACCAACATGGTTGCGAATGGCAATAAATGATAGCGTAATCAAACGGTGATAGTGAAAAGGATATCGCTAACCGCAATAACGTTATAACAAGCCTAAAAAGTGAAACCAAGGAGACTGACTTGAGCAATTTTAAAAAGACGGCGATTGCCATGGGCGTCGCCCAGATTGCCCTCATGGCAAGCAACCCGACAATGGCGCAAAGCGCCGATGGCCAGTACCCGGCCGTCTCCGCTGTCGTGGTGGTGTCGGGCCAGCGAGCGGCCCTGCAGTCGGCCCAAAAGGTGAAACAGAACGCCGACGAGGTGGTCGACTCGATCGTCGCCGAAGATATCGGCAAGCTGCCCGACCGCTCCGTCACCGAGGTGTTGCAGCGTATCGCCGGCGTGACGATGGACCGCAATATGCCGGGCGACCCGAACCGCCAGGCCGTCGAAGGTTCCGGTATCTCGGTGCGCGGCCTGACCTATGTGCGCTCCGAAGTCAATGGCCGCGACGCGTTCTCGGCCGGTGGCGGCCGCTCGCTCGGCTTCACCGACGTGGCGCCGGAACTGATGGCCGGCGTCGACGTCTACAAGAACCCTTCCGCCGAACAGATCGAAGGCGCCGTCGCCGGGCTGGTGAATTTGCGCACCGCCATGCCGTTCGATTTCAAGGGCTTCAAAGGCTCGCTGGGCTTCTCGGAATCCTACACCACTCTCAGCAGGAAAAAAGCCCCCAGCGGCACCCTCCTGCTATCGGACCGCTGGGATACCCCGCTGGGTCAGTTCGGCGCGCTGGTCGACCTGGCCTCATCCAAAAGCCCAAGCCGCATCGACGGGGTGGGCGTCGATCCATATTTCCCGCATGTCAATTCCCAGGATCCGGCCAAGTACGACGCTTCCAAGACCACATGGCTTCCGCTGGGCGTGGGCTACCGTTCGCAAGACTTTGACCGCAATCGCCGCGGCGACTACGCCGCCTTGCAGTGGCGCCCCAACCGCGACATCACGGCCGGCCTGACGTATTTCAAGACGAAATACACGGAGGACTTGAGCGAGCACTTGGTGTTCTCCTCGGAGGACAAGTGGTATAACCAGGTGGCCAGTGCCGATTCCATCTTCGACAGCAATGGTGCGTTCCAGAGCGGAACGATTTCGAACCCAAGCTATGGCGGGTCGCCGTTCAACAGTTCGCAGCGCATCAATGCGCGCGATTCCGGCACGCGCGACATGTCGCTGAACGTGCAGTGGCGCCTGGCCCCCAATCTCACCTGGACCAATGACTTCCAGAGCGTCCGCTCCACCACCAAGGGTTTCGACGCCGACGTCGCGACCGGCTTCATCCTGCCGAACGAGCCGATGGACATGAGAGGCTCGATCCCGCGCATCGGTCTGGAGTCGGCGCCCTACATGACCAACCCGCACAATTACTTCTGGGCGTACACCCAGGAGGCGCTCGACCATGCCAGCGCCACGCAGAAAGCGTGGAAATCCGACTTCAAGTTCGATTTCGACCATCCGGTGCTGCGCGATGTCCGTTTCGGCGTGCGCATGGCCGACCGCGAAGGCGAGAACAACCGTGCCCAGAAGTTCTACAACTGGCAGGGCATCACCTTCCCGTGGATGGAAACCTGGCAAATCTCGCACGTTGCCCGACTGGACGATCCGCGCTTCTCCAGCGGCGTATCGCAATATCAGATCCCGAACTTCTTCGACGGCAAGGTCGACGTCCCGCCGATGCTGTTCGCCAGCGAAGCGACCGTACGCGGCTTCCCCGAGGAGTGGACCAAGCTGCACGCCTACCACGATGTCTTGTGCGCCGAGCAGGTAGCCGCCCAAGGCTGGGGCACCTGCGACAAATGGATTCCCGCAACCTTCGACACGCCCGCGGCACGCAATACGCAGACCGAGAAAACCCGCGCCGCCTACGCGCAGCTGCGCTTCGGCTTCGACGACCTGAAGTATCCGGTCGACGGCAACATCGGCTTGCGCTATGTGGGCACCCGCGGCGCCGCCAATGGCTACGTGTCGTTCACGCCGCCGGCGGAGATCGTGATACCGGACGGGGCGGCCGTGAGCGGCCAGGATAAGCTGATCAAGATCGCCGCCTTCGCCGATCCCCTGGCCTTCCAGAACTCCTACCATAACTGGTTGCCGAGCCTGAACCTGCGCATGAAGTACAACGACAAGCTGCAGTTCCGCTTCGCCCTGGCGAAAGCGATGTCGCGCCCCGACTTCAACCAGCTCCAGGCCCAGACCACGCTCGACGCGAAGCACCTGTCGACGACGACCAAGGATGCCGCCGGCAACACGACTGGGGTGGTATTCAACGGCACCAGCCTGACCGGCACCAGCGAAGGCAACCCCTTGCTCAAGCCGACCACCTCCACCAACGTCGACCTGACCGCGGAATGGTACTTCGCCCCGGCCGGTTCGCTGACCTTCTCGGCATTCAACAAGGACATCAAGGACATCATCCTCACCCAGAGCTACACCAAGACGGTCAACGACAAGACCGGCAAACCGCAGACCTTCTTCATCGCCGGACCGACCAACGGCGCCAAAGGCTTCGCCCGCGGCTTCGAAATCGCGCACCAGCAATACTATGATGGCGTTCCCGAGTGGCTCAAGGGGATCGGCACGCAGGCCAGCTGGACCTACGTCTCGAGCGAACGCACGCTGAAAAACCCGGTGCCCCAGGCGTGGTGTGTCGGTGACGATGCGCCGTCGAACTTCAACCTGTCGATCAACGGCTGCGATACCGATGCCCGTCCGTTCGGCAAAACGCCGCTGCAGGGCTTGTCGAAGAACACCATCAACTTCGCGGTCATGTACGAACGCCATGGTCTGTCGAGCCGGCTGGCGTACAACTGGCGCTCGCGTTACCTCGTGGCCGTCAATACCTGGGGCAGCCGCGGCAAAAACGGCCTGACTACCAATCCCGCTGCGCCGTCCTTCCTGGTGCCGACCAACAACAACGACCAGGCCTATGGTTTGCCGCTGTGGCAAGACGCCTACGGCCAGCTCGACGGTTCGATCTTCTACGACTTCACCCCGCAGTTCCGGGTCGGTCTGGAAGCGCAGAATCTGAACAACGCCACGACGCGCCAGGTCATGCAGCAACACGCCGGCATGTTCACCCGCCAGATCTTCATGAGCGGTCCGCGCTACGT
>CAMLHI010000136.1 GCA_946479705.1 uncultured Oxalobacteraceae bacterium | reverse complement strand
GCCTCGGACATGGACCTGCGCGTCATCGACCCGAGCGGCGAGCAGTGCGACTACCGCAACCCCAACACGCGCCAGGGCGGGCGCATCTCGCGCGACTTCGTGGGCGGCTACGGCCCGGAAGAATTCTCGCTGCGCCAGGCCAGGCCGGGCAAATACCGCGTCGAAGCGAACTACTACGGCAACCGCCAGCAGGTCATCGCCGGCGCCACCACGCTGCAGGTGAAGGTGTTCACCGGCTTCGGCACGAAAGAGCAGAAGGAACAGATGGTCACGCTCCGGCTCAAGGAGCGCGGCGAAACGGTCTTCGTCGGGGAGTTCGACCTGCCTGGTGCGGTGCTTCGCTTTCCTTTGAAGTAGGTTTTACATTGGCGCGGATGACTGTCGGCACGACGCATCCGGCATCGTCTGCGTCGTCGTTCGGATCAATTCCGCAACCCCAATCAGTCACCTCGACCGATTGGAATGATCCAACGATAAAAATTACAAATACCATGTCGCAAGCGCCGCCAGATTGTTTTTCCGGTCGACCCTACCGAAATCCTTACCCAAATTTCAGGCAATCCTGATGCCCAGCACTCTGCAATTCCTATAGTCTACGTTGTGCAACGCACCATCTTGGTTCGGAATTCAGCCTTCACCCTTGAAAACGATTCCAACCAATGACGTATAAATATGAAACCTCTGAAGTTCGATTTCGGATTGATATTGGATCCATCCCTACTTAATCCATAGGCACCGCACCAATATCCGGCCTTGCCTCTTGCAATGAATATGCTTATGTTATCGATATCAATTGGCCATGCCTGATGGCCAATACGGCACTTTTCTCCCGCCAGAATGCCCTGGGCGCGTGCTGGCGCATCGGACAATGTGCTGACGAGTATGTTCATATCGGAAACCCCAGATGTCTCAGTTAACCTTGATAAAAAAGTTGAAGCAGGGCATAAGCACGATGCCGGCCGGGCCAGCGGTCTCCGGCGACGTGTTCGCCTCCTTAATCCACCTGGCCGGCCGCCAGTGCATGCTGTCGCAACGCATCGTATTGAATGCAGTGCTCGCATCGCTCAAACAGGAAATGGCGATGGAAACCGCGCGCGCGGCGCTTGCCCTGTTTCGGGAAAGCCACACCAAAATCGCGCAGGGGGATGGCGATTCGCCTGGCGCGTTTTTCGATGAATTGTGGCAGGCATATTTCGGGCCCCTGCAGGGCGACAAACTGATCCGGGAGTTTAGCTCCCTGGCAGAGCGGGCGCTGAACGCCATCGACGCCGATTGCAGGACGGCGCCCGCCTTGCTAAGCCAACTGGTGCAGGCTGCCGATCCGATCGTCATCCTACTCAACCGCGTCACCGTCGTTTATGAAAATGAATGCCGACAACATGCGATAAAGCAGAATAAACAACTGCAGGAATTAACCGGAATAACGGAGTCTATCGACGAAGTGTTATGGACCTTCGAGTTTCCCGGATGGCGCTTGAATTACGTCAGTCCCGCGGTCGAACGGGTATATGGGCACCGCGCCGATGCGTTCCATGCCGACCCTAACTTGTGGCTCAAGTGCGTGCATACGCTCGACCGGCAGAGAGTCATCGCACTGTCCAAGAGTATTGTCGAAACCGGCCATCAAACATTCCAATATCGTATCGTGCGTCCGGATGGCAGTACGCGCTGGATCCGGTACGACGCCTACTTCGTCCCGGGTACGAGCACGGACAGCGGACGTGTCGATAGTGTCGGCAGCGATATCACACCTCAGCATATTCTGGAGCAGTCCTTATTACGCAGTAACCGGGCATTGCGCGCCATGCATGAATGCGAGATGGTGACAGCGGGCGCGAACGATGGCAACTCATTGCTTCAACGTATTTGCGACGTGGTTGTGGCGGCGGGATACCGGATGGCCTGGGCCGGCATATTGGATGGCAAGGGCAGTATTGTGCCAGCCGGCATTACTGGAGAGCACCACGACTACCTGAATTACCTTGTCACCGCCTTACAGGCCGGCGTGCGAGGCACAGGGACGCTTGGCGAAGCGCTACGCGGACGGCGTCAAGCAATCGTGAGCAACTTCGGAACCGATCCGCGTCTGGCGGAGTGGCGTGAGCACGCCTTGGGCCGTGGTTTCCATTCCAAGATTGTGCTGCCTTTGTTCCATGGCGACGAAGCGATCGGCGTGCTCAATGTCTATGCCAGCGAGGAAGATGCCTTCGATACGACGGAAGTCGACCTCATGCAAGCCTTGGTGCAACGTATCTCCGCCGCCTTGCAATCGCTGCACCATCGCAGCGCGCTTCAAGCGACGGAGGCTGCGCTGCATTTACGACAACGCGCGATTGAAGCGAGCGCCAATCCGATCATGATCACGAACGCCAGCGCGCCTGATTTTCTGGTGGAGTATGTGAATCCCGCTTTCGAGCGCCTTACCGGCTATGCGGTATCCGAAGTGATAGGCCGTAGTAGCCGCCTGCTGCAGAGCGACGATAACGATCAGCCGGGACTGGAGGAAATCCGTACTGCCTTGCGCGACAAGCGCGAAGGCAACGCCATCCTGCGTAACTACCGCAAGGATGGCACGCTATTCTGGAACGATCTGCACGTGGCACCGGTCAGGGACGAAGATGGCGAGGTGCGTCATTTCGTGGCTTCGCAATACGATATTACAGCGATGAAACGCTATGAAAGCGAGCTTGAGTACCAGGCCAATCACGACACCTTGACCGGATTGGCCAATCGCGCCTTGTTACAGGAACTGTTATGCCAGGCCATTACCTACGCTGCGCGCGGCGATCGACCTATATGGCTTGCATTCATCGATCTCGACCGCTTCAAGGTCGTCAACGATACGCTGGGACACAAGGCTGGCGATTTGATGCTGAAGGCCATTTCCGAGCGCCTGCAATCCGCGGTGCGCAGCGGGGATACCGTGGCCCGCTTGGGCGGCGATGAATTCATCCTGATCATGACTGAACGGTCCGACAGCACAATGCCGCTCAACATCGATGTGGTGCAAGGTGTTTTAAGTGCTGTTGCGCAACCGCTGACGATAGAAGGCTATGAATTTCTCCCAACTTGCAGCATCGGCGTGGCGGTGTATCCGGAGGACGGCGCGGATCCGGAGACCTTGATGTCGCATGCCGACATTGCGATGTATCGCGCCAAGGAAGCGGGCCGCAACAGCTTCCAGTTCTTCGCCCAGGCCATGAACGAACGGTCGCGCGAACGCCTGCGACTGGAGGCGCAATTGCGCCATGCCTTGGACCGCGACGAGTTTGTTCTTCACTATCAGCCGCAAGTGGATCTGCGCACCGGGCGCGTGGTCGGTATGGAAGCGCTGGTGCGCTGGAACCATCCGGAATTGGGGATGGTGCCACCGGCTCAATTCATCGGACTGGCCGAAGAGACCGGCTTGATCGTCCCCATCGGTGCCTGGGTGCTGCATACCGCGTGCACCCAGAATAAGGCTTGGCAGGATGCTGGTCTTGGTCACTTGCGGGTTGCGGTCAACTTGTCGGGCCGACAATTTGCCAAGCAGGATTTGGTGCAATCGATCGCGGAATCATTGCAACAAACTGGACTGGAACCGCGTTATCTGGAAATCGAACTGACCGAGAGCCTCGTCATGGCCGATGTCGAGCGGGCAATAGGCACCTTGCGCGAATTGAAGGCGCTCGGCGTACAACTTTCGATTGACGATTTCGGAACCGGCTATTCAAGCCTGGCTTACCTGAAGCGTTTTCCGCTGGACGTGCTGAAGATCGATCAAACATTCGTCCGCGACATTTCGACCGCGCCGGACGACGCGGCGATTGTCGCATCGATCATTTCGCTGGCGCATAGTTTGAAGTTGCATGTCGTCGCAGAAGGTGTCGAGACACACGAGCAATTGACCTACCTGCGCGAGCATGGGTGCGACCAGATGCAAGGCTATTACTTCAACCAAGCGGTGGCGGCGGCGGATTTCGAACGTATGCTGCGGGAAGGCAAGGATTTATCGAGGGAATTTGAATGCCCCGGTGGAGGCCACTAATTCCGGGCGGCGTCAATGCGTTCGGCCAGCTCCGCACTGACCCGGTAGTCGGGATGGGCGGCGCGAAAGCGCGCCCATTCGTTCAAGGCATCGCTTCTCAAGCCGGTCTTGAGCATCTCGTCGATCAGCGCCAGCCACTTCTCGGCATTGGCATCGCGTACGGCCATGTGCGCATCCAGCGCTAGCGGGGCGGCATCCGCCGGAGGCGCCAGCAATACTGGCGCGGGCGCCGGCGCCGCCCTGTGTAGCTGCTTGGCGGACGTCACGCTGGCCCGCTGGCCGGTGACCAGTACCGATTGCGGCTGATCCGATTGATCCGGCGCGGGCAGCGGCGCAAACGCTGACGTCGGCATCGGCATCGGCATCGGCGCCGACGCCGGCGCGGGCAGCGGTTCCGCCATCCGCGGTAGCTCGGCCGGCTTGTGGACGGCACGCTTCTCGCGAACCGCCGCTTTCGCTGGCGGCACGGAACGCGCCTCCATCGTCGGCTCCGCCGCTGGCGGTGCCGGCATCGCTTCCTGCTGCGGCGCCGCGACCGGCGCGGCCACCGGAGCCGGCACCATCTCTCCACCGGCATCGAAACTGCGATGCGCCAGCACACCCACCAGCAGCATGGCCGCCAGCCCGGCCGGCACACGCCAGCGCATCGGCAACGGCGCCGGATCGTTGGCGGCGGCAGGCGCCAGCGCGACACGCGCGCGCGCCAGCACGGCCGCATCCAGCGCGGCGGACGGCTCGGCCTGCGGCAGTGCCTGCAAGCGGCGCGACAGCTCGTCCTCGCCCTTGAGGAAGGCGTCCAGATCAGTGTCGTTGATGTCGTCGCTGTTCATTGGTGAACTCCTTCCGCCGCATCGGCAGGCGCCAGCTGCTGGCGCAGTTTGCGCATCGCGTAGCGCAACCGGCTCTTGACCGTTTCCGCCGGCACGCCGGACAGCTGCGCGATTTCGTCGATGCTCAAGCCGCTGAACTGCTGCAGCACCACGGCTTCTTTCTGCTCGCCCGGCAAGGCCGCCAGCGCGCCATGCAGGCTGTCGCTGTGCTGGCGCGATTCCAGCGCCGCTTCCGGCCTGACGCTATCGTGCACCGCATCGGCGAGCGCGTCAAACACATCGCGGCCATCCGTGCCGCGTCCCAGTTCCGCCGCCAGCAAGGGCTGCTGCTGGCGCATCAGATCGATCAGGCGGTTGCGCGCGATCTGGTACAAATAGGTGCGAAAACTGGCCTGCGGCCGGTACTGCGCGCGGGCATGGTGCAGGCTGGCCCAGGCATCCTGCACGACCTCGTCGACCCAGTCGGCGCGCGGCGAGCGCCACGATATAAAACGGTACAGGCCGAGCCGGTGGCGCCGGTACAGTTCCTCGAAGGCGTGCAGATTCCCGGCCCCGTACTGGAGCATCAGCTGTTCATCGGGAATATCGGTGGGCATGGAGGGGCATTGTAGAGCCTGACCATGGCGGACGCAAAGCGGCGGCGCCGTAGTTTACAATGCGGCTTCCGTTTGCCGGCTGAATCGACCATGAATCTAACAACGCTCGCCCTCATCGTATTGGCTCCCCTGCTGGTGTGGCGCGTGTACCTGCGCGTCAAGGGCATGATGCAGAGCCAGCGCTCGATCCTGTCGCGCCACTACACGGGGGTGATGGTATTTACGGCGATGGTGCTGATCGCCGGCTCGAAAGTGGCAACGCGTCCGCTCCAGCTGGCTGCGCTGGTCATGGGCGTGGGCGCCGGCATCGGCCTTGGCATGTACGCCCTGCGCAAGACCCGCGTCGACAAGCTCACCCTGTTCTTCACGCCACCGGCGCGCATCGGCATGGTCGTGGCCATGCTGTTCTTCGCGCGCCTGATGCAGGTCGGCCTGGCGCTCTACATGAACAGCGGCGAATCCTTCACCGACAGCGCCCTCACCATGCTGATGGTGGGGCTGCTGGGCGGCTACTTCGGCATCTACTCCGCGGGCCTGATCCGCTGGCGCCGCGC
>CAMLHI010000135.1 GCA_946479705.1 uncultured Oxalobacteraceae bacterium | reverse complement strand
CGCCGGTGCCAAGGCTGCCGGACGACCCGGCATGGGCGTGGTGCTGGGCATGCACCGGCAAGGCGGCGCATGCCGCCGCCACTGCGGCGCCCTTCAATACATTACGGCGTTTCATACTGCCCCCTCAGGTACTGGGCCCGTATGCCAGGCGCCGCCGCGCGGGGCGCGGCAGGTCTGGCGGTACGGCTGGTTGATCGTTAATGCGTTCTTGCCGCGAAGTGTATCAGCAGGCCGGGTGGTTCACCGTCACGACGTGCACCGCCGGCCAAAACTGCCGCGATCCCAACACCCCGTCCCATTTACGATTGGTTTAAATCAAAGTCACGCATTAATCAAAAATTAATATCGATGCTCATCAGTGGCTATTAAAGCCACATTCAACGAGGAGCACGAGAATGGAGCCGCAATTAAAACATAGGCGGAGGCGATGCATCCGCATGGAATTGGCACGCCTGATTATCGTCACATTACCTCACTGGCGCCTGGCATTAAGGCGAAGCGGTTGCGTTTTGCTCATTGGCTTGATGTTGGGCGGTATCGCAAATCCCGCCAATGCAAATGAAGTAAACCACCAAGACGACGGCGTTAGCTTTCTAATCGGCGTACTCCGAGGACACGTGGATCGGGCCGTTCTTTATATTTCCCCCTACCGTGGCGCGATTACATCCAATCCGAAAATTGAGGAAACGGACCTTCCCAGCCTCGGCTGCAAATACGAAATCGGCCCGGAAGGCACCGATGAACTTATCGAGATTCTCAAGCAGGATCGAATTCACACAATCGGCCCTGAAGCCGCCGATCCGGTGGTCGACGCGCGCACCGCAGTGTTTATCTACATGAACAAAAAGCGCTTGATGACCATGCTGATTCTTGCTGATCCACTTCCGGGCGAAGACTCTATGCGCGGCGTGTGGAACAGAGGAAGTGCAGTCATAACAGGTCCACAGCTGGCAGCGAAGCTGAGCGCGTTTGCGAAAAAACAAACCCCGTCCGGTACGTATTCTGGTTGCGCGAAAAATTAACCCGCTTTCACTCGGCGAATCCTTATCGTGATTACACGAACTAAACCAGGACTACTAACATGACGTGCTCAGAAAATCTTAGAATTGATAATCCAACCGATGCGAATATTGCTAAACTGGAGGCTGCTTTATATTATTTGCAGCAAAGCGAGATAGGCCGGACAATTTTGGCGCAAGCGGCGGGTAAAGGCGTCCACATCCAGTTTTCCAATCCAGTCAATTACGAAAACGGCTACAGCGCCCCTTCGAATACCATCATATGGGATCCGAGCAAAGGTGTCGCCGTTCAAGACAGTAACGGGAACTTTATCGGCGCTCAGTCGTCGGCACTTTCGCTTGCACACGAGATTGCGCATGCTATCGACCCTAGACAGATGGAGCAGAAAGATATTTTCAATGCACAGTATGTGAATGAAAGCGAGGCCGAGGCCGTCATGTATACGGACGCCATCGCAAAGGAGCTGGGGGAGATCCAGCGCCTCAACTACAAGGGCGACAATGCAAACGTGCAAAATGTTACGACGCATACCAGTGCGGGGCCAAATGGATCACAAGTATGGTCGCAGGTCGGTCAAAACGGAACCGGTGAAAGCGGCCCCGAATATGCATCTGGCACCAAAACGGCGCCGGACTTCGGCACTGTCGACGCCTACAAGAACGTGTGGGAATTTGGAAGCGGGCATTGCGATGATGCAGCCGCAACTGCCGCGCCCGATCCCGGCTCCACAATGCAGACCCCGATCGTTGACTTGGGCACTATGGCGGACAATGCTGCCCCCGTCAGTGGTACTGTTGAACAGCCTCCTCCGCCGCCCGAACCCGCGCCGGCACCAGGCGATGGCTCCGGCAGTTCGCCACCTGAACTTCTGGGATTGGAACCTATCGGCTATGCCGAAACCGGGGAACCAATCTACGGCGGCGGCACCAACGACCCACTGAAGCCGATCGACGAAGGAACCAACGCCCTGGTCGAGACTGGGATCGCCGCCAAGTACCATATCGCTGTCGACGCACACGGGGACGGTGACATTCCGTTATTCGCCGTTCTTGATCGGTCGATTCCAAACGGCGCAACCTTGACTACGGCGTCGGCCGCCACCGATGTAGCGTTCGCGTCGCCGGAGCACCTGGTCGCCATCGCCCCGCCCACCTGGTTCGACGGTACTGCATTGCCGGGCGAGGTGGTCATGATCGGCCGCCCGGATCACGGCATGCATCATGATGTGCATCACGCCATGGTCAGGTAGCCGATAGCGCCGCCCCCGTGCAGCGCGGCGGGCAAGGGTTGCACCGCGCATGTGAACTGGACGCGGCTGGCTGCCGGCCTGGGTCAAGGAATTGGGAGAAGCGGGCAAATTCGACAGTGCGTTCCGGGCACGTGCCACCCGGCAGGTCGTTGTTGGGCCGACCGTATCAGCAGGCCGGGTGGTTCACCGTCACCACGTGCACCGCCAGCCCGCCCAGCGAGGTTTCCTTGTACTTGGCCTGCATGTCCGCGCCGGTCTGGCGCATGGTGTCGATGACGTTGTCGAGACTGACGAAGTGGGTACCATCGCCCTTCAATGCCAGCGATGCGGCGGTGATGGCCTTGATTGCGCCCATGCCGTTGCGCTCGATGCAGGGAATCTGCACCAGCCCGCCGATCGGGTCGCAGGTCATGCCCAAGTGGTGTTCGATGCCGATTTCGGCGGCGTTTTCGATCTGCGCGTTGCTGCCGCCCAGCGCCGCTACCAGCCCAGCCGCCGCCATCGCGCAAGCCACGCCGACTTCGCCCTGGCAGCCGATTTCCGCGCCCGAGATCGAGGCGTTCTGCTTGCACAGCATGCCGATGGCGGCCGCCGTGAGCAGGAAGTCGCGCACGCCGTGCAGCGGCGCGGTCGGCTTGCAATCTTCGGCGTAGTAGCGCAGCACCGCCGGAATGATGCCGGCCGCGCCGTTGGTCGGCGCCGTGACCACGCGTCCGCCGGCGGCGTTTTCCTCGTTGACCGCCATCGCGTACAGGCTCACCTGGTGCACGGCGTCGTGCGGCAGGTCGTTGGCGCGGTCCGCGCCACTCGCCTGCGCCCACAGGTGCGCGGCGCGGCGCTTGACGTTCAGGCCACCGGGCAGCTGGCCTTCGGTGACGAGGCCGCGCGCGATGCAGTCGCTCATGACCTTCCAGATACGGTCGAGTCCTTCGTCGAGTTCCTGTTCGCTGATGCGGCTGCATTCGTTCGCGCGCAGCATGCGCGGGATCGACAGGCGGCTGGCCTCACCATGCGCCAGCAATTCGGCCATGGTGCCGAAGGGGTATGGCGGCGCCTTGGCCGCGTCCTTTGCGCTCGCATCGGCCTCGCCTTCGGCGCGCACAAAGCCGCCGCCGACCGAGTAAAACACCTTCTCGATGCGGCTGCCGTCCTGCTGGACGAGCGCGAAGCGCATGCCGTTGGGGTGTTCTGGCAGCGATTCGGTCTTGTGGAAGCGCAGCGTGCAGGGCACCTGTTTTTCGCCGAGCAGCTTGATGGCGTCGTCCAGCCGGGCTTCCGCGAAGGTGTCGTCGGCCTTGGCCGGGTCCACGCCTTGCGGGGTTTCGCCCATCAGGCCGAGCACGATGGCCTTGTCGGTACCGTGCCCCACGCCGGTCAGCGCGAGCGATCCATACAGATCCACCTCGATACCCACCGCCTCGTCGAGCGGTCCGCACTCGAGCAGGAAGCGGCGCGCCGCCACCATCGGCCCCACCGTGTGAGAGCTCGATGGCCCGATGCCGATCTTGAACAGATCGAAGACGCTCATGTCCATGATGCCTCCCTTAGGCGGGCTGGGTGACGCGGACGTGTTCGAGCATATCCGCCACGAGTTCGGGCAGCAGGATGCGCGGCTGCCAGCCCCAGTCCGTCCTGGCCTGGCTGTCGTCGATGCTGTGCGGCCAGCTGGCGGCGATGTCCTGGCGCCCGTCGGGCTGGTAGCGGATGGCGAAGCCGGGCACGCGCGCACCGATGGCCCGGGCCAGCTCGGCCGGGCTGAAGGACATGCCGGCCACGTTGTAGGCGGAGCGGACAGTGATGCGCGCCGCCGGCGCATCCATCAGTTCGATGGTGGCGCGGATGGCGTCGGGCATGTAGATCATCGGCAGCGTGGTATCCGGGCCGAGGAAGCATTCGTAGGCCTCGCCGCGCAGGGCCGCGTGGAAGATGGCGATGGCGTAGTCGGTGGTGCCGCCGCCCGGGGGAGACTTGTAGCTGATGATGCCGGGATAGCGGATGCTGCGCACGTCCACGCCGTAGCGCTGGCAGTAGTACGCGCACAGGCGTTCGCCGGCCAGCTTGCTGATGCCATAAATCGAGGTGGGGTCCATGACCGCGTGCTGGGGCGTCGCGTCGGCCTGCGTGTGCGGGCCGAAGGCTGCGATCGACGAGGGCCAAAAAATGCGCAGGGGCTTGCCCGCTTCCTGGCGTTCGCGCGCTATTTCGAGAATGTTGAGCAGACCTTCCATGTTCAGGTGCCAGGCCTTCAGGGGCAGCTTTTCGCCGGTGGCCGAGAGCAGTGCGGCCAGCTGATAGATCTGGGTGATGCCTTCGTCGGACACCAGCCGGGCGATGCGGTCGCGGTCGAGCACGTCGAGCTGCAGGTAGCGCGGAGCGCCGTGGAGATTGTCGGCGCCGATGTCGGCGGCGATGACCTCATGGCGGCGCGCCAGCGCCTCCACCAGTTCGCTGCCGATCTGGCCGTTGGCGCCGATGACGAGAATGCGTTCCATGTGGGGTTCCCATCTGTTCTTGTGAAACGTGTTTCAGTGCAGGATGCCCAGCTCGTGACCGGCCTGCTCGAAGGCGCGCAGCACGGTATCGAGCTGCGCGCGGGTGTGCGCCGCCGACAGCTGCACGCGCACGCGCGCCTGCCCCATCGGCACCACGGGATAAAAAAAGCCGGACAGCAGCACGCCGAGCTCGAACATGCGCGCGGCGAAGCGCTGCGCCAGCGGCGCTTCGAACAGCATCACCGGGACCACCGGGTGGGTGCCGGGCTTGATGGTGAAGCCAAGCCGCTGCACCTGATCGCGGAAGTAGGCCGCGTTCTCGTGCAGGCGGTCGCGCAGTTCGGTCGATTGCGACAGACGTTCGAGCACGGCCAGCGAGGCGCCGGCAATCGATGGCGCCAGCGAATTGGAGAAAAGATAGGGCCGCGATTTCTGGCGCAGGGTGTCGATGACTTCCTTGCGCCCGGCCGTGAAGCCGCCCATGGCGCCGCCGAGCGCCTTGCCGAGCGTGCCGGTGATGATGTCGACCCGGTCCATGACGTGGTGGTGCTCGTGGGTACCGCGCCCGGTCTTGCCCATGAAGCCGGAGGCGTGGCATTCGTCGATCATGACGAGCGCGCCGTAACGCCCGGCCAGCTCGCAGATCTGGTCCAGCTGGGCGATGGTGCCGTCCATCGAGAACACGCCGTCGGTGGCAATGACCTTGTGGCGCGCACCGGCTGCGGCCTGCAGCTGGGCTTCAAGGTCGGCCATGTCGTTATGCCGGTAGCGAAAGCGGGCGGCCTTGCACAGGCGGATGCCGTCGATGATCGAGGCGTGGTTGAGGGCATCCGAGATGATCGCGTCCTGCTCGTCGAACAGCGGCTCGAACAGGCCGCCGTTGGCATCGAAAGCGGCGGCGTACAGGATGCAGTCTTCCATGCCGAGGAAGGCCGCCAGCGCCGCTTCGAGTTCCTTGTGCACGGTCTGGGTGCCGCAGATGAAGCGCACCGAGGACAGGCCGTAGCCGTATTTTTCGGTGGCGGCGATGGATGCCTGCTGGGTTTGCAGGTCGCCCGACAGGCCGAGATAGTTGTTGGCGCACATATTGATGAGGGTGCGGCCATCGTCGGCCGTGACCACCGCGCCCTGGCGCGAGGCCAGCACGCGCTCGGGCTTGTACAGACCCTGCTCGCGCAGCTTGTCGAGATTCGCGCTTAACCCGCCGTAAAACGCTTGCCTGGCCTGATCGCTCATGTCCGCTCCGTGGTATCGTATGTTCATTCGATCCGC
>CAMLHI010000134.1 GCA_946479705.1 uncultured Oxalobacteraceae bacterium | reverse complement strand
CCGAATTGCTCTTCGAGCAGGTCGGCTTGAACAAGCGCGAGGCCAAGGACATGGTGGAAACCTTCTTTGACGAAATCCGCAATGCACTCGAACGCGGCGAAGCGGTCAAACTGTCCGGCTTCGGCAATTTCCAGTTGCGCGACAAACCCCAGCGTCCTGGCCGCAATCCCAAGACGGGCGAAGAAATTCCCATTACGGCGCGCCGGGTTGTGACCTTTCATGCCAGCCAGAAACTCAAGGGGATGGTCGAAGAAGCAGGACCGCCAGCGCGGACCGCCTAAGCGCTGCCGGCGCCGCCTGTCCAGGCACCGGCGCAAGAACCATGCGGCGCGGCGCTGGCGCACCGCAGCCCACTCACCAAGCACACTGCCAACCTGAGCAAGCAAGACCGCCATGAACGATCGTCCGAGCAAGGCTGATCTGATAGTGCTGCCGGCGATCCCGGCCAAGCGCTATTTCACGATCGGTGAAGTCAGTGAGTTGTGCGGGGTCAAACCGCACGTGCTTCGCTACTGGGAGCAGGAATTTACCCAGCTTAAACCTGTCAAACGCCGTGGGAACCGCCGCTATTACCAGCATCACGAGGTGCTGTTGATCCGCCGGATCCGCGAGTTGCTTTATGAGCAGGGCTTTACCATCAGCGGCGCCCGCAACAAGCTCGACACCCGTCACGGCGAAACCGCGGCCGCACTTGAGCTTGCCGCTGCCGAGTTGCACGATGGCGCCGGCTTGGCGCTGGCTGCCGCGCCGCCGCCGGCGCTGGATGTGACGGCGATACGCCAGGAATTGTCCGCCATTCTGGCGCTGCTGCGCCATGGCCGCTGAGGCGCAGGCCTGGCTCGCGCCGCATCTGTCGGCTGCCGCGCCACTGCGCCCTGCATGAGCTCAAGGTTTCTACAGTGTTTTGTACCGAACAGCCAGAGTGCTAGAATACCAACGCATCCGCAGTGCCGGGCCAACACCATCGCCTCGGGCTCTTCCTATGCCAGGGAAAATTTAAGGGAAGACAATGATACGCGTTGCCATTTGTGACGATCACCAGATAGTACGAGCAGGGTTCAAGCAGATATTCTCTTCGTCCTCCGATTTCGAGGTGGTGGCCGAAGGCGCAACCGGGCGCGAAGCCCTGGACATCGCACGCCGCGAAATCTGCGACGTGCTCTTGCTCGACATCGCCATGCCCGACCAGAGCGGCATCGATATCCTGCGCACCATCCGCCAGGGCCAGCCCAATCTGCCGGTGCTGATCCTGTCCGGCTACCCGGCCCAGCAGTACGCCCTGAACCTGTTCAAGATGGGAGCCAATGGCTACCTGAACAAGGAATGCGAGGCGGACGAATTGAAGACCGCCGTGCGCACGGTGTACCAGGGCCGGCGCTACGTCAGTTCCACCGTCGGCGAATTGCTGGCGCAAAGTTTCGACCGCGATCCCAACACGGCCCTGCACACCGAGTTGTCGGACCGCGAATTCCAGGTCTTCCTGCGCCTGGCCAAGGGCGCGACCGTGTCCGATATCGGTCTGGCCCTGTCGCTGAGCATCAAGACGGTGTCCACCTACCGTACCCGCATCATGGAAAAAATGGGGCTGCAATCGAATAGCGACCTGACCTACTACGCCATGAAAAACAACTTGCTCGACTAAGGCCATAGCGAGGCGCCCTTAGTCTGGGCAGTCCGGCAACAATCGGGCTGATTTCCTTGTCGGCTAGTCACATCCTGTCCGAAGCACGCCACACGATAGGCTTGCCTGACTGCACTGCAGCAATAGGCGGTCTATAATTGCCGCCAGACTAGCTTTGCAGCGCGCAAAAGGATTCTCGGATGCACTTCTCTACTGAACCGAAGGCCAAGCCGGGCGTGCCGCTAATTACCACGGTGCTGGGACTGGTGTGCGTGCTGATTCTGGTCGTCAACGGCTGGAGCCTGTTTCACAATCTCAGCTCCCTCAAGGGCGCCAATTCCATCCAGAGCCAGACCGCGCGCGTCAGCGACAAGATGCAATATCTGAACGTGCTGATCATGGACGCCGAGAGCAGCCTGCGTGGCTATTTCCTGTCCGGCTCGGAAGTCTATCTCGGTCCCTTGCGCACCGCGACCAGCGAGATCGACATCCAGTTCCGCGAACTCGATGCCTTGTTGGCCGATAATCCTTCCCAGCGCCGCAATCTCGCCCAGCTGCGCTCGCTGGTGTATCGCAAGCTCGACAATATGAACCAGAATCTCGAAGTCTACCGCAAGGGTGGGCTGGAAGATATTGTCAAGATCGCCGCTTTTTCCGACGTCAAATCGATGCTCGACGAGATACGCCTGCAGGTGGTGATCATGGTGCAGGAGCAGAATGAATTGCTCAATGCCCGCAGCGGCAGTTTTTACCAGCAATACCAGAACGCCGTCATGCTCGGCATCGGCATCAATGCCATAGCGATCCTGGTGCTGGCGATTTTTTACCGCCTGATCCGGCGCGGCTTCCAGGCGCGCCAGGAGGCCCAGCGCGCCTTGCAGCACGCCAATGAAAATCTCGAATCCATGGTGGCTTTGCGTACCGAGCAACTGTCTGTGCTCTCGCGTCACCTGATCAGTGTCAGCGAGGAAGAAAAAGCCAAGCTGGCGCGCGAGCTGCACGACGAGCTGGGCGCCAACCTGACCGCCATCGGCATGGACCTCAACGCCGTGGCCGACCGCTTGCGGCCGCAAGCGCCGGTGCTGGCCGGCATGCTGGAGCGGGCGCGCGCGACCCTGGTCGATACGGTCGAATTGAAGCGCCGCATCGTGGAAAACCTGCGCCCCAGCCTGCTCGACCACCTTGGCCTGTCGAGCGCGATCCAGCACTATTGCGACGAATACGCGGTGGTGACGGGACTCGATTGCGAAGCCCTGATCGAAGGTGAGGTCGATGTGGCTGGACCGATGCAATCGATCGCGCTGTTTCGCATCGTCCAGGAATCGCTGAACAATATTGCCAAGTACGCCAAGGCGCGCCATGTGATCGTGCACCTGGCGCGCGAAGCGGACGGCATTGCGCTGGAAGTGAGCGATGACGGGATCGGCATCGATGTCGATGCGGCCAGCAAGCCCAAGTCGCACGGCCTGCTGGGCATGCGCGAAAGGGCGTTGTTACTGGGCGGTACATTGCGAATTCAGCGTGGCGTGAACAATGTCGGGACCGTGGTGGAAGCATTCATACCGGTCAATGACAGCGGCGCTGGCCTGCCGCCTGGAAAACTGCCCAAGGCTGCGGGCGCCGAACTGGCAGTGAGCCGGATTACCCAGGTGACGCAGATTACCCAGATCGGCCAGACCAATCTTAGCGGGCCACGTCCATCAGCAAACGGTCGTATTCCGTCTTCGCCACTTTGTAGCATTCCCCCGCATATTCCTCTAGACCTTGACGGTCAATTACAGTGATGTTGCCACGGCGGTAAGTGATCAGGCCATCGTCCTGCAGCTTGCCGGCGGCGGCGGTGATGCTTTCGCGGCGCACACCCAGCATGATGGAAATGAGTTCCTGGGTCACCTTGAGTTCATTGCTTGGCGAACGGTCCAGGCGGTCCAGCAGCCAGCGGCACAGCTTTTGCTCGATCGAGCTGTGGCGGCCGCCGACGGCGTTCTGGGCCATCTGGGCGAACAGGGCATTGGTGTAGCGCATCAGCAACTGGGGCAGGGCGCCGCCCTTGTTGAAGGCGTCGCGCAGGAACTGGGTCTTGAGGCGGTAACCGTAGCCGGCGCTCTGCACCACGGCGCTGCACATGGCACGCTCGCCCATGAACAGCGACACGCCCACCACGCCTTCGTGGCCGACCACGGCGATCTCGGTGGTGGCGCCGTCTTCCATTACATACAGCAATGACACAATGGCGGTAGTGGGGAAATACACGTTCTCCAGCTTGCTGCCGTATTCAAATAATTCTTTGCCAAACGGCAGCTGGACCAGTTCCAGGTGCTCGAACAAGGATTCCAGATCGGGGCGGGGAAGGGCGGCCAGCAATTCGTTTTGCTGGGTGCCGCTATAGCTGACAACGGGTTTGGACGCAACTTTGATTTCCTGGGAACCGACAGGAATGGATGGCGCTTTTTGTGCGGTACCACCAAGTTGGGTGTTGTTCATTTTATTCCTCACGATCTTTAATCTACTTACGGGCGCTTCGCTGCGGAAACTGGGTCTCCAGCTTGCCGGGTTAACCCAAGCATGGAAGCGCGATGTGTGTACATTAAAGCCATAGTCCGTTGCCGAACATAAGATTAGCAGTCGCCCCTATGTAGGCTGTATGCATCATCTCAGGTAGGCTTAGTCCTACTGGAGGAAGCCCCCAAAAAACGGGGGGAATGGGTGGGTTTCGGTCCGAAAAACACTGACTGCGCGGCTCAACCGTATGCTTTCGCGCTCCAGCTTGGCCGATTCCAGGGCCGCGCTGTCGGACAGGCGACCGTTTTCCTCGGCCATGGCGCCGATATGAGCGATCGCTTGTTCCAGCTGAGCAATTTCCGCATGCTGGACATCGCCGGCCGCGGCGATCGCGCCGATGATGCGCTCGACCTCGCGCACCGCCTGCACCAGCTGGCCGATGGTGGCACCGGTCGATTCGACCAGGGCGCCGCCCCGCTCCACCGTGTGAACAGAGGTGTCGATCAAGGCCCGAATTTCAAGGGCTGCCGCGGCCGAGCGCTGGGCCAGGCCGCGCACTTCCGCCGCCACGACCGCGAAACCGCGCCCCTGTTCGCCGGCATGCGCCGCTTCCACGGCGGCATTGAGCGCCAGGATATTGGTCTGGAAAGCGATCTGCTTGATCACATTGACGGTCTCGGCCATGGTGCGCGAACTGGCGCGGATGCTCTGCATCGTGGCCACGACCTGGCCGACCGCCGCGGCGCCCTGTTCGGCCACCGAGCAGGCGCGCTCGACCACGTCGCGCCCGGCGCTGGCATGGCCGGCGCCGCGCGCGAAGGTTTCCGCCAAGGTGTGCACCGAGGCCACGGTCTGGGTCAGGGCTTGCGCTTGCGAGGCGCTGTGCCGGGCCAGCACCGCATTGCCGCCGGCGATGTCGTCGCCGGCCGAACGGATCGTGGCCGCGCCGGCCCGGATCTCGGCCACCAGGGCCACCAGGGCAGCGCTCATGGCGCCAAAGGCATTGACCAGGTCGCCGATCTCGTCGCGCGCATGCGACACCGGCGGGCACGAGAGGTCGCCTGCGGCAGCGCGCCGCACGGCCGCGTTCAGGTGGCCGATGTCGCGGGCGAACGCCATGTACAGGCCGGTGAACAGCCAGCCGGCCGCCACCAGGCTGGCCAGGATGGCCGCCAGGGTCAGGTTGCGTTGCCCGGTGGCGCGGGCGATGCGCGCGGCCAGTAGGGCATCGAGTTCGGCGCTGGCGCGCCCGGCCAGCGCCCCCAGTTGGGCGGCCGCGGCGCTGGCGCCGTCGAAGAAGGCCGCGCCCGAGGTCTGCTGGTAAGAATTGCTCACTTCATCGCGCACCCGGTCGAGGAAGGCAATGCCCTGCGCATAAGCGCCAAGGCGCGGGCCCAGAGCCGCCTTGAGCGCCGGCGCGCCCTCGAACAGGTGCTGCAGGCGCAGCGGCGCGCGTGCGATGGCGTCGCGCGCGGCCATGGCCGCCATGTTCAGCTGTTGTTCTTCATCGCCTTCGAACAGGCCGCTGTCGATGAAGGTGGCGCCGCGCGCGCCGATGTCGGACAGGCGCTCGGCCAGTTCCGGCAGCGCGTGCGCGCTCAACTCGGCCAGGCCGGCGCTGGCCGCGCCCGGGTCCAGGTCGAGTCCGGAGCGCAGCGCCACGCCGTCGGACAGGCGGGTCAGCGCCGCCACCAGCGCGCCGTGCGCTGCCAGGCTGGCGCGCGCCCCGCTGGCCGCGGCCAGGGCCGCGCCGCGCTGGCGCACCTGCGCGCGCTCGCCTTCATCGGCAAATTCGGCCGGCCGGGCCAGCAGCGCGTCCAGCGCCGCGGCCACGCCAGAGGCAGGCGCCGCGGCCGGGGTGGCGCCGGCCAGGCGCAGGCGCTCCCGGCCGCGCTGGCGCTGCACCAGCGCCGT
>CAMLHI010000133.1 GCA_946479705.1 uncultured Oxalobacteraceae bacterium | reverse complement strand
TCCTGGCGCTCGATGCGGATGTCCTTGGCCGAGCCGGCCAGGCGCTTGCGCAGGGCGCTGTCGGTGGGATAATTCTTGACCAGCTCGTAACGCTCGCCATCGGGCGCCTGGCGGATCTGGTAAGTATTGCCCTCGGCATCGGTGCGCGCCACCGATTCGCTACTGCCTTCGACCAGCTCGTCGTCGACCATGAACAGCAGCACATCCTTGCCCACCCGCGCGCGCAATTGCTTGAGGAAGCGCTCCTGCTCCTCGCGCTTGATCTCGGACCACCAGAAGCCGATGAACACGGCGCTGAAGGTGCCCAGGTCGTCCGGCAGCTGCATGGCGTCGGCCTCGCGAAAGCGCACCTGCTCCTCGGGCAAATCGCGCCTTGCCGCCATCGCAATCATTGCTGGATTGATATCGATGGCCACGACATGCTCGGCCACCTCGGCGATGAACTCGGTCCAGTAGCCGGTACCGCAGGCAAGTTCGAGGACGCGATGCCCTTCCAGCACGCCTTCGACCTGTTCCTGCAACTCTTCCAGGTCTTCCTCGCATTCGGGTTTCTCGTACACGCGGTCGTGGTCGGCCGCGCTCTTGGCGTAAAACTGTGCTGCTTGTCCGGTAATCATGATTACAATTCGTAAGTTTCTTTGGTGCCGCTCATGGCCGACTCGACCATCTTGCGGGTCAGGCTAGGCGCGAGCAGTTCGATAAAAGTATAGATATAGCTGCGCAGATAGGCGCCCTGCTTGACGGCCACGCGCGAGACATTCATGCCGAACAGGTGTCCGACCGAAATGGCGCGCAGGTTGCGGTCGCGCTCGGGATCGAAGGCCATGCCGGCGATGATGCCCACCCCCATGCCCAGCTCCACATAAGTCTTGATGACGTCGGCATCGATGGCTTCGAGCAGCACATCCGGCTTCAGGCCGCGCAACTCGAAGGCATGGTCGATCTTGCTGCGGCCGGCGAAGGCGGCATCATAGGTGATCACGGGATGGCTGGCAATTTCCTCCAGCGAGACCGCCTTGGACTTGAGCAGAGGATGGTCGGGCGGCACCACCACCACATGTTCCCATTGATAACATGGCAAGGTAATCAAGCCTTCGCTGGCCGCCACCGACTCGGTGGCGATGCACAGATCGGCCTGATCGCGCTGGACCATCTCGGCGATCTGGCGCGGATTGCCCTGAAGGAGCGATAATCTCACCTTTGGATACTTTTGCATGAAGGCTTGCACCACCTTCGGCAGGGTGTAGCGTGCCTGGGTATGGGTGGTGGCGATGGTGAAACTGCCGCTGTCCTGGGCCGCGAACTCCTTGCCGATGCGCTTGAGGCTATCGATCTCCTGCATGATCAGCTCGACCGAGTGCAGGACCAGGCGGCCGGGTTCGGTCAAGCCGCGGATGCGTTTGCCGTGCCGTGTGAAAATATCGACCCCGAGCTCTTCTTCGAGCTCGATAATGGCTTTGGACACCCCGGGCTGCGAGGTGAACAGCGCCTTGGCCGCGTCGGTCAGATTGTAGTTCTGACGCACGGCTTCGCGTACAAAGCGTAACTGATGGAGATTCATTTCCGCATTTCTTCTAGAGATTCTGTAAATTAACGCCCTGCAGCATTTTATAAGAATGCTTATACCAATCACGCATATAAGCAAATAAATTCTCAGTCGTTTGGAATAAAGGCAGAGTTTATTACCATTGAGGCTAGTTTGGGGGGAGTCTTTCGGCTCGGCCCTGCACCACCTGTCAAAAAATTAGGATGACACATGTATCGCTATGACCAGTACGACCATCTCATCGTCAAGGAACGCATCGCGCAGTACCGCGACCAGGTAAGCCGGCGCATTTCCGATGAGCTGACCGAAGCGGAATTCCTGCCGCTGCGCCTCCAGAACGGCCTGTATATGCAGCGCCACGCCTACATGCTGCGCATCGCCGTCCCCTACGGCCTGCTGTCGTCGAGCCAGATGCGCATGTTCGCGCACATTGCCCGCAAATACGACCGCGGCTACGGCCACTTCACCACCCGCCAGAACATCCAGTTCAACTGGATCGAGCTGGAACAGACCCCGGACATCCTGAGCGACCTGGCCTCGGTGGAAATGCACGCCATCCAAACCTCGGGCAATTGCATCCGTAACATTACTTCGGACGAGTACGCCGGCGTCGCCGCCGACGAGATCATCGATCCGCGTCCCTACGCCGAAGTGTTGCGCCAGTGGTCGACCTTCCACCCTGAATTCGCCGCGCTGCCGCGCAAGTTCAAGGTCGCCATCAATGGCGCCAAGGAAGACCGCGCCGCCATCGCCGTCCACGATATCGGCCTGAACGTGGTCTACAACGAGGCCGGCGAGATCGGCTTCCAGGTGCTGGTCGGCGGCGGCATGGGCCGCACCCCGATCCTGGGCAGCGTGGTGCGCGAATTCCTGCCGTGGAAGCACATGCTGACCTACACCGAAGCGATCATGCGCGTGTACAACCAGTACGGCCGCCGCGACAATAAATACAAGGCGCGCATCAAGATCCTGCTCAAGGCCCTCGGCCTGGAAGAATTCACCCGCCAGGTCGAGCAAGAATGGCTGGACCTGAAGGACAGCCCGTCGACCCTGACGGACGCGGAAATGGCGCGCGTGGCGGCCTACTTCACCGCCCCGGACTACGCCAAGCTCGACAACATCGATCCGCGCGCCGGCCGCGAAGACAACAAAGCCTTCTCGAACTGGCTGATGCGCAACGTCAAGCCGCACAAGGTGCCGGGCTATGCCGCCGTGGTGCTGTCGCTGAAGAAAACCGGCGTGCCGCCGGGCGACGCCACCGCCGAGCAGATGGACTGGGTGGCCGACCTGGCCGACCGCTTCAGCTTTGGCGAAGTGCGCGCCACCCACGAGCAAAACCTGGTGCTGGCCGATGTCAAGCAGAGCGAGCTGTTCGCGGTATGGCAGGAAGCCAAGGCGCACGGCATGGCCACCCCGAACATCGGCCTGCTGACCGACATCATCTGCTGCCCGGGCGGCGACTTCTGCTCGCTGGCCAACGCCAAGTCGATTCCGATCGCCGCCGCCATTGCCGAGCGCTTCGACAACCTCGACTTCCAGCACGACATCGGCGAGATCGAACTGAACATCTCGGGCTGCATCAATGCCTGCGGCCACCACCACGTCGGCAATATCGGCGTGCTGGGCGTGGACAAGGATGGCAGCGAGTGGTACCAGGTTTCGATCGGCGGCGCCCAGGGCAAGCAGAGCGCCATCGGCAAGATCATCGGCCCCTCGTTCTCGGCCCTGCAAATGCCCGAAGTGATCGACCGCCTGCTGCAAGTGTACGTGCGCGAGCGCACCGAGGAAGAACGCTTCGTCGATACCGCCCAGCGCCTGGGCATCGCCCCGTTCAAGGAACATGTGTACGCCACGCCGATCCCGGCGGGCAAACTGGTTGGAGAAGACCACTATGCTTGAAAATAACAGCCAGATCATCAAACAGCGCGAGATCGTCTCGGACGACTGGCAAGTGCTGCGCCTGGACGAAGGCCAGAGCGCCGACACGGTCGAGGTACCGGCTGGCAAGATCATCCTTCCCCTGTCGGTCTGGACCGCCCAGAAAGCCAGCCTGTCCGGCCGTTCCCCGCTGGGCGTGTGGATCGCCTCGGACGAGCGTCCGGAAACCCTGGCCGGCGAGCTGGACAAGTTCGCCGTGGTCGCGGTCGACTTCCCGAAATTCACCGACGGACGCGGCTACTCGATCGCCTACAACCTGCGCATGCGCCTGGGCTACACCGGCGAACTGCGCGCCATCGGCGACGTGCTGCGCGATCAATTGTTCGCCATGTACCGCGTGGGCTTCAACGCCTTCGCCACCCGCCAGGACCGCAGCATCGAGGACGCGCTCAAGGGCTTGACCGTGTTTTCCGAGGTGTACCAGACCTCGGTCGACCAGAAGCTGCCGCTGTTCCGCCGCCACGAGCGCCACGTCAAGGTCGACGCGACCGCCGACGTCGGCTACGGCATCTAAGGCCACGGGACGCGCATGAACGACATCGCTCCCCTGGTCGCCGCCACCCAGGCCACGCTGGCGCGCATCGCCGCCGACTTTTCGCCGGCCGTGTTCGCCTCCAGCCTGGCCGCCGAAGACATGGTCTTGACCGACCTGATCCTCAAGGCCAAGCTGCCCATCGGCATCTTCACCCTGGAAACCGGGCGCCTGCATCCGGAAACCCTGGCCGTGCTCGACCAGGTCAAGGCGCGCTACGGCGTCGACATCGCCCAGTACAAGCCGGAAGCGGCCGCGGTCGATGCCTACGTGGCCGCCAACGGCATCAACGCCTTTTACAACAGCATCGAACTGCGGCGCGAATGCTGCCGCATCCGCAAGGTCGAGCCGCTCGGGCGCGCCCTGGCCGGCAACAAGGCCTGGATCACCGGCCAGCGCCGCGCCCAGTCGACCACCCGCGCCGACCTGGCGGTGCAGGAAGACGATCCGGCGCACGGCATGATCAAATTCAATCCGCTGGCCGATTGGAGCGAGCAAGACGTCTGGGATTACATCCGCGCCAACGAAGTGCCCTACAACGCTCTGCACGACCAGGGTTATCCCTCGATCGGCTGCGCCCCGTGCACCCGTTCGGTCCAGCCCGGCGAAGACCTGCGCGCCGGCCGCTGGTGGTGGGAAAATCCCGACTCCAAGGAATGCGGCCTGCACATGGTCGATGGAAAACTGATTCGCATTAAGTCTGTAGCTGCCTGACCCGCGTCACCGTAAGAGCCTGAATCGCCTTAAATTTGTAGCTGCCTGAACCGCGTCACCATAAAAACTAGGGGCCCCACACTGCCATGACAAACTTGAACGACACCCCGCGCGTACTGACTGACGTCAATGCCCGCCACCTCGACGCGCTGGAATCGGAAGCGATCCACATCATGCGCGAAGTCGCCGCCGAATGCGCCAACCCCGCCCTGCTGTTCTCGGGCGGCAAGGACTCGGTCGTGCTGCTGCGCCTGGCCGAAAAAGCTTTCCGTCCCGGTAAATTCCCCTTCCCGCTGGTGCACATCGACACCGGCCACAACTTCGACGAAGTGATCGCCTTCCGCGACGCGCGCGCCGCCGAACTGGGCGAGCGCCTGATCGTCGGCTCGGTCGAAGACTCGATCAAGCGCGGCACCGTGCGCCTGCGCAATCCGGCCACCGACTCGCGCAACGCGGCCCAGGCCGTGACCCTGCTGGAAACCATCGCCGAATACAAATTCGACGCCTGCATCGGCGGCGCCCGCCGCGATGAAGAAAAGGCCCGCGCCAAGGAACGCATCTTTTCCTTCCGCGACGAATTCGGCCAGTGGGACCCGAAAGCCCAGCGTCCGGAACTGTGGGACCTGTATAACACCCGCGTCCACCCGGGCGAAAACATGCGCGTGTTCCCGATCTCGAACTGGACCGAACTCGACGTGTGGCAATACATCGCCCGCGAAAAGCTGGCCCTGCCGCCCATCTATTTTGCGCACGAACGCGACGTCATTCCCCGCAATGGCCTGCTGGTGCCGCTGACCCCGCTGACCCCGGCGCGCGAAGGCGAAACCGTCGAAAAGCAGGTCGTGCGTTTCCGCACGGTGGGCGACATTTCCTGCACCTGCCCGGTGAGCTCCGACGCCGCCACCGTCGAAGCCATCATCGCCGAGACCGCGGTGACCCAGATTACCGAACGCGGCGCCACCCGGATGGACGACCAGACCTCCGAAGCCTCCATGGAAAAACGCAAGAAAGCAGGGTACTTCTAATATGAACGCCGAGAACAACCACCTGACCGAACGCGGCATGCTGCGTTTCATTACCGCCGGCTCGGTAGACGACGGCAAGAGTACCCTGATCGGGCGCCTGCTGTTCGACAGCAAGGGCATCTTCGCCGACCAGCTCGACGCCATGTCGCGCTCCAAGCACAAGCGCACCGTGGGCGACACGGTCGACCTGTCGCTGCTGACCGACGGCCTGGAAGCCGAGCGCGAGCAAGGCATCACCATCGACGTGGCCTACCGCTACTTCGCCACGCCCAAGCGCAAGTTCA